>JBEIQU010000002.1:0-22130 GCA_040376355.1 Prochloraceae cyanobacterium
AGCTGAGCCAGGGGCGTCTGGAGGCGTTGCTCAATTTCCAGACCTTGATCAGCGAGCTCACCGGCCTGCCGATCGCCAACGCCTCCCTGCTGGATGAAGCCACCGCGGCCGCCGAGGCCATGGCCCTGAGCGCGGCTGCCTGCTCCCGCCCCGAAGCCCGCCGCTTCCTGGTGGATCAGGCGGTCTTCCCTCAGACCTGGTCCGTGCTGCAGACCCGGGCGGAGCCCCTGGAGATCGAGCTGGTGTCGGTGGATCCGCAGCAGCTGCTCCAGCAGCCCCAGCTGCTGGAGGGGGCCTTTGGTCTGCTGCTGCAGCTGCCCGGTGCCGATGGCCTGCTCTGGGATCCGGCTGCAGTGGTGGCCGCTGCCCAATCCGCCGGTGTGATGGTCACCGCCGCCCTGGATCCCCTGGCCCAGGTGCTGATGGCACCGGTGGGGGAGCTGGGGGTGGAGATCGCCGTGGGCAGCACGCAGCGTTTTGGGGTCCCCATGGGGTTTGGCGGCCCCCATGCCGCGTTCTTCGCCACCACCACGGCCCAGCAGCGCCGCATCCCGGGTCGTTTGGTGGGCCAGTCCGTGGATGCGGAGGGTCGGCCGGCGTTGCGCCTGGCGTTGCAGACCCGGGAACAGCACATCCGCCGCGACAAGGCCACCAGCAACATCTGCACCGCCCAGGTGCTGCTGGCGGTGATGGCGGGCTTTTACGCCGTGCACCATGGCCCGGAAGGCCTGGCCTGTATCGCCCGGCGGGTGCTGCTGCTGCGCACCGTGCTGAGCCGCGCTCTGCAGCATCTGGGGCTAGCCCCGGTAGCGGGACCCGGTTTCGACAGCCTGCGGGTGCTGACTCCGGAAGCCCCTGCTCTGTTGGAGCGGGCGGCGGCGGCGGGCTTCAACCTGCGGCCCGAGCCCCAGGGCCTGGCCATCAGCCTGGATGAATTCAGCAGCCTCGACGAGCTGCAACGGTTGCTGGAGGCGTTGGCCCCGGCTGGGGCGGCGGCGCCCGATCCGGCCTCGCTTTGGGATCGGCTGCAGGAGGAGCTGGCCACCGCCGGCGCCACCGCCACACCGGAAGCCCACCTGTGGGGCGACGCCGTGCCAGGGCGCCAGCGCCCCTGGCTGCAGCAGCCGGTGTTCCAGCACTACCGCAGTGAAACGGAGCTGCTGCGCTACATCCAGCGGTTGGTGTCCCGCGATTTCTCCCTGGTGCACGGGATGATCCCGCTCGGCAGTTGCACCATGAAGCTGAATGCGGCGGCGGAGCTGCAGCCGGTGAGCTGGCCCGCCTTTGCCCAGCTGCATCCGTTTGCGCCTCCGGCCCAGAGCGCTGGCTATCGCCGTCTCGTGGACGATCTGGAGCAGTGGTTGGCCGCGCTCACGGGTTTTGCCGGGGTGTCCCTGCAGCCCAATGCCGGCTCCCAGGGGGAGTATGCGGGCCTGCTGGTGATCCGCGCCTGGCACCGCAGTCGCGGTGACCACCACCGCCGCATCTGCCTGATCCCCACGAGCGCCCATGGCACCAACCCCGCCAGCGCCGTGATGGCCGGCATGCAGGTGGTGCCCGTGGCCTGCGACGACCAGGGCAACATCGACCGGGCCGACCTGGCGGCCAAGGCGGAGGCCCACGCCGCCAACCTGGCGGCCTTGATGGTGACTTACCCCTCCACCCATGGGGTGTTTGAGGAGGGCATCCAGGAGATCTGCGCCCTGATGCACCGCTGCGGCGGCCAGGTCTATCTCGATGGGGCCAACCTCAATGCCCAGGTGGGGCTCGCCAAGCCCGGTCTCTACGGGGCGGACGTGTGCCACCTCAACCTGCACAAAACCTTCTGCATTCCCCATGGCGGCGGCGGCCCTGGGGTGGGGCCGATCGCCGTGGCGGAGCATCTGCTGCCGTTTCTGCCTGGCCATCCCCTCGCCCAGGCCTGCGGCGGCGGTCAGCCGATCGGGCCCGTGTCGGCAGCCCCCTGGGGCAGCGCCAGCATCCTGCCGATCAGCTGGATGTACATCCGCATGATGGGCGGCGCCGGCCTGCGCCAGGCCAGCGCCGTGGCCCTGTTGGCGGCCAACTGGCTCGCGGAGCAACTGGAGCCCCATTTCCCCGTGCTCTACCGCGGCAGCAACGGCCGGGTGGCCCACGAATGCATCCTCGATCTGCGGCCCTTGCGTCGCAGCGCCGGTTTGGAGGTAGACGATCTGGCCAAGCGCCTGATGGATTACGGCTTCCATGCCCCCACCGTGAGCTGGCCCGTGGCCGGCACCGTGATGGTGGAGCCCACCGAGAGCGAAGCCCTGCCGGAGCTGGAGCGCTTCGTGGCGGCGATGGTGGCCATCCGCGCCGAGGCCGCCGCCATCGAGGCGGGCCACTGCGACCCCCAGAACAATCCGCTCAAGCGGGCCCCCCACACCCTGGCCGCCGTGACCGCCGATGCCTGGGACCGGCCCTATAGCCGCCAGCAGGCGGGTTTCCCCGCCGGGGAAGGGCAGCTGGCCGGCAAGTTGTGGCCGGCCGTGGCGCGCATCGACAATGCCTACGGCGATCGCAACCTGGTGTGCACCTGTCCTTCGGTGGAGGAGTTGGCGTTAGCGACGGCCGCCTGAGGGCCTGGTTGGTGGCACCTTGCGCCTGCGTTGAAGGCGTTTATATTTCATGCGCTTAGGGAATTTGCTGAATTTCTTTCGGCTCAAGCCCTTGCATCATCAGCAAAATCTGCTGCAACTGCAGGCATTACTGCAGGCCGGCCATTCAAATGAGTGACGACATCCTGGGTTTGATTGACGCCAAGCGATCCGGCGCTGCTGCCGGCGACTCCGACGGCAAGCCCCAGGCCTCGCTCCAGCTGCCAACCCTGCCTGAGGGCCAGACCCTGCGGGTTGAGGGCACCAACGTGGTGCGCGTGCCTTTTGGGGTGCGCCGTCCGCTGCGCACCCGCCCGGCGCGCCCCGAGCACTGGGCCACCCTGGTGATCCCCTTTCAGGCGGGCGGCTCCTCCCCCACGCCACCGCCCCAGGCGGCCTGAGCTGTTCAGCCTTCCTGCGTTCAGCTGGCCCGATCCAGCTTCCAGTCGATCAGGGCCTTGACGTCATCCACGGAGCTGGCCGGTGCCCGGAAGGGCAATTGCTGCATGGGGCTGCGCTCCGGGCGCACCAGCCAGGTGAGGTCGTTCTGTGGGATCAGCACGAAGCCCCGGTAGCGCACCGCCCAGCGTTGATGGATGGTGCTGCTGCTGGTGGCGGTGCCCATGGCTCACCGAATCGCTGAATGCCGTCATTTGAGCGGCTGCAGGCCCCATCTCCGTCAGATTCCGTTTTTCTTCCACTGGATGTAACTGCGGCCTTTACACCTCATCAATGGGATGGAAGAGCTCTCGACGGGAACTGGCTTTTCGAGGCTTTTGTGATCCCCTGAACTGTCGGCACTTGCTGATGAGCGTTAGAACATCGGGCCTGGGGCGTCGCCCCGCTCAATAGCTGGCGTCTCAGTAGTTGGCGCCACTGCGGCGTTGGTGCACGGCGGTGGTGGCCGCGGCGTCGAGCAGGGCTCCCGCCTCCGCCTGGGCGTAGATCAGCCAGTGGTCGCCGCATTCCATCCGTTGCTTCACCTGGCACTCCAGCCAGGCCACGGCCTCCGGCAGCACCGGCTGGCCAGCGGGGCTTTGCTCCAGGTTCAGCCCGGCGAAGCGGTCGGCACCGGGGGCGAAGGGCTGCAGGAACTGCTTCATCGGCCCCGTCTCCCGCCCCGCCGCCAACACGTTGAGGGCAAACACATCCCCCACGTGCAGCAGGGCCTCCACGGCGCGGTCCCTGGCCACGGCCACCGTCAGGCCGGGGGGGCTGAAGCTGGCCTGGCTCACCCAGCTGGCCACCATGGCGCCGCTCAGCCGGGACTCGCCGCCGCCTTTCACCGTGGTGAGCACGCACAGGGATCCCACCACGCGGCCGAGGGCTTGCACCGCCGGATTGCTGCGGCTTTCGTTGAGGCCGCCGCCGCTGCTGCGGCGTTGCTGGCGCCGTTGTTCCACCTGCAGGCTGCGGCCCAGGGCGGTTCCCGTTTCCTCGCAGGTTTTGAGGGTGGCGGCATCGGGGCTGAACTTCACCTTGATGGGTTCAAAGGCAAAGCGGAAGCCACCATCTCGCAGCTTGGTTTCCAGCAGCTCGAGCGCTTCACCGCTCCAGCCAAAGCTGCCGAACACCCCCACCGGCTTGGCGCGATCGCCCTCCGCCAGCAGGCTGCCGAGGGCCGACACGATCGGCGTCGGGGCATGGCCGCCAAGGGTGGGGGAGCCGATCAGCACCGCATCGCAACCGCGGATCGCCTCCAGCAGTTTGTCCGCCGGGGTGAACTCGCAGTTGATGCTCTCCACCCGCACGCCCGTGCGCGCCACCCCCTGGGCTAGGGCATCGGCGATGGCGGCGGTGTTGCCGTAGGCGCTGGCGAACAGCAGGGCCACCGAGAGCTTGGCGCGCTCCTGGGCCGCACCCCAGCGGCGGTAGTCCGTCAGCAGGCTGCGCCAGCTCTCGCTGATGGCGGGGCCATGGCCGGGGGCGATGGTGCGGATGGACAGTTCATCGACCCGGTTGAGCACGGCCTCCACCTGCCGGGCCATCGGGGCCATCAGGCAGTCGTAGAAGTAGCGGCGGTCCTCTTCGGTGCTGCTGCGGTTGGCCTCGGCCCAGTCGCTGCTGCAGAGGTGGGCGGAAAAGAACTTGCCGCTCATCAACAGGCCGGTGCGCTCCTCAAAGGCCATCAGGCTCCCGGGCCAACGGGGCGTGGGGGCGGGGTAGAGGCAGAGGCGGAAGCCATGGGCCAGGGGGCGGCAGCCCTCCTGCTTGACCACATCGATCGGGGGCAGGGTCGGCAGCTCCACGGGGGCCGCGGTCGCCTCGGGGCCCGTGGGGCGTTGCTGGCTCCAGAGGTCCTGCAGCAGGCGCGCGCCGGCGTTGGAGGCCACCAGCATCAGCGCCGGCCAGTGCGCCGCCAGCCGCCGCAACAGAGCCACCCGGTTGGGGTTGACGTGCCCCACGATCACCTTCAGCTCCGCCTCCGCCGGCACCAGGGCCGCCAATTGCTCCAGATAGGGCTCGGCGAAGGAGTCGCCGGGGGGGTGCACCAGCACCGGTGGCACGGCTTTGCCGGCGGGGGTGGTGCCGGCTGTGAACAAGAAACTGTTGGCGCTGGTGCCCCGCTCCAGGCCGTATTCCACTTCGAAGCGCAGGCGCCGCGGGCTCAGCCCCCGCAGGCAGATCAGGCCCGGCTCGATCGGGATCTGGATCACGGTGCGCGCGGCGCTGGCGGCAGGGCTGACCGCGGGGCTGCTACTGGCAGGCATCAGTAGTGGTTCCCCACTTTGCGATGGTGCACCGCGGTGGTGGCCTCGGTATCGGAGACGTTGCCCTGTTCCACCTCGGCATAGATGATCCAGTGGTCCGGACCTTCCATCCGTTGCTGCACCCGGCAGCCCAGGAAGGCCAGGGCATCCCCCAGCACCGGGCCGCCGCTGGCGACGCCGTCGAGCACGTTGACGCCGGCGAAGCGATCGGCGCCCGGGGGGAAGCGCTTGAGGAAGTGGCGCAGCAAGGGTTGGTGGTTGTCCTCCCGCAGGATGTTGAGCACGAAGTGGTCCCCGACTTGCAGCAGGGCTTCGATGGCGCGGTCCTTGGCCACCGCCACCGTGATCCCCGGCGGTTCGAAGCTGGCCTGGCTCACCCAGCTGGCCACCATGGCCGAGGCCCGCTCCTGCTGTCGGGCGGTCACCACGTACAGCCCGCCGGTGAGGCGTCCCAGGGCCTTGTCGAGGTCGCCATCGAGGGCCTTCATGGCGGCGATGGTTTTCTCGCGGGTCAGCAGCTGGCCGAGGTCGGTGCCGGCCTCCTCGCAGCGCTGGTAGTCGTTGCCGTCGGGCACCTGGCGAATGCGTAGCGGTTCGAAGGCTTCCTTCTGCCCCAGGCTGCGCAGCCGGCTGGCCACGGTGTCGATGGGCTCGTCGTTGCCGCCGAAGGCGTCGTAGGTGGCCACCCATTGCTTCGGTTGCAGCGCCGCCAGCAGGGTGCCGATGGAGGCCTGCAGCTCGGCATCAGGGTTGGCGGGCCAGGTGGGCACCACCACGGCGCTGGCTTCGCCGATCAGCGCGCTCAATTCCTGGGGGTCGGTGGCGCGCAGATCCACGAGCTGCACTTGGGCCTCCGCCTTGCCAATGCCGCGGGCGATGGCCTGGCTGAGGCGATCGCAGAAGCCGTATTGGCTCACATAACAAACCGCCGCATAGGCCTCCCCCTTACTGCGGCCTTCACTCCACTCGCGGTAGTCCGAGAGCCAAAGGCCGAGGTGATGCCGCAGCAGCGGGCCATGGCCCACGGCGATGGTGTTGAGGGCCGGCAGGGCATCCATGCGCTTCATCGCCTGCAGGACGCTGCGGGCGTTGGGCCCCATCAGGCAGTCGTAGTAGAAGCGGAAATCCGGAGCGATAGCCCCGGGATCCACATCGAAGACGTCGTCGGAGCAGTAGTGCAGGCCGAAGGCATCACAGGTGTAGAGGATGCCGGTGCCGTGGTCGAACGAAAAGATCGTGTCCGGCCAGTGCAGGTTGGGGGCACTCAGAAACTCGAAGCGGTGCTGAACACCGCTGTCGGGGTTGGTGCCCAGGTCGAGCTCATCGCCACTTTTCACGGCCCGGCTCTTGAAGGGGCGGTGCACCTGGTTGTCCAGGAACTGGATCGCCACCTTGGAGCCCACGATTTCGAGCTCGGGGTTGAGGTCGATCAGGTGGCCGATCAGGCCGGAGTGGTCGGGTTCGGTGTGGCTCACGATCAGGTGATCGATGGCCTTCGGATCGATCTGGCCCTGCAGCAGCGGCAGCCAGGTGGCCTCGAACTTGAGGTGGCTGCTGTCGATCAGGGCGGTGCGCTCGCCGCGCACCAGGAAGCTGTTGTAGGTGGTGCCGTTGCGCAGGCCGAACTCAATGTCGAAGCGGCTGCGGTCCCAGTCCAGCGAGCGGATCGTGGTGGTGTCCGCGGCGATGGGTTCGCATTGGAGGGTGAGGCGGCCAGCCTTGGGTTGATCAGCCATGGGGACCCAGCGCAGTCGCGGCACGTGGGGCCAACTGTAGGTAGGGCACCGGGGCCCCTTGGCCGGAGCCGTTTGGGGTCATCTGGGCAGCAAAAGGCCCCGACGTTGCCGCCGGGGCCCGGTCCCGTCCTCTGGTGGTGTGTGGTCTGGGATCAGCCCTCCACCTTCACGCTGACGCTGGTTGTGGTCTGGGCCTTGGGGGCTGTGACCGTGAGCAGGCCATCGCGGTAGTGGGCGCTCAGCCCATCGCGGTCGATGCCCGAGGGGAAGCGGAAGCTGCGGCTCCAGGTGCCGTAGCGGAACTCACTGAGCAAGGGGCCGGCGGCGGCTGGGACCTCCGCCTCGCCGGCCGGCTCGGGCTCGGGGGCGCGGCGCTGGGCACTGATCACCAGGCTGCGGTCGGTGGCTTTGACGTCGATCGAGTCGCGGTCAACGCCAGGCAGCTCGAGGCAGATGCTGAAGCCGGCTTCGGTGTCACGCACCTCCGCGGCGGGCACGCGCTCGGCGCTGTGCAGTTGCTGTTCCAGCTGTTGGAACAGATCGGTGTCGAACAGATCGAAGGGCGATTGGCGCAGGGTCAACATGGCGGGTTCTGCAAGGGATCGCTGGTGCGGGGGATCACCCGCATCGCCAATGTGGCCCCGTTGCTGCAGCCCCAGGGGCGCGAGAACCGATCCAGTCGGTACGGCCCCTACGGCCTCGGTTCGGCTGCCCCACCAGGGTTGTCGGGGGAGCCGAACCGCTGCCCTAGAGCCACCACCAGCTGTTAAAGGCGGCCGCTTGGCCGCAGGGGTGCCCGTCGGGATCCCAGAGGGTCCAGAGCCGGGCGTTGTGGATCTGGAAGCGGCGTCCGCCGCTGCTGATGCGGATGCCGCTGTAGCCGGAGATGGCGTGCTGTTGCTGGGCTTGCACCAGCATTCGGGCCCGCTCCTGGCGTTGTTGCGGTTCCGCGGTGAGCCGTGAGGGCAGGCCCACCATCTGGCTCCAGGTCCGTTGCCACAGCTGCAGGGCGGCGGCATTGGCGTAGATCAAGCGCGGTCCCGGGTCGCCGCCGGGGTCGCTGCCGTCGTGGGCCAGCACCACCGTCGGGCAGGCGAACAACTCCTGGGCCTGGTGCGCTGGATCCGGCTGGGGCAGCAGGTTGCGCCCGAAGCCCTGCCCGTGGCTGCGGAGGATGCAGGCCGCCAGTTCCAGCTGCGCTGCCTCAAGCCAAGGGGCCGTAGGCATCGGCTCAGCTGCCGTTGGTGTCGGCGTCGTTGGTTTGGTTGCTGCCGGCGGCCATGGCCGTGGCCATGGCGGTGGTGCTGAAGCTGGCCCCCTGGGCCTTGAGATGGTCGACGAACAGGCGGCCCGCCTCCGGGAAGCGGCCGTCCTCCGCCAGGGGCACCGGCCCCGCCTCATCCAGGCCGGTGTCCCCCTCCATGGCCGGGGTGATCACCACCAGCCCCGGATCGAGGGCGGCGTCATAGCGCCACCAGCGGTTGGGATCGCGGATGGCGGCGGGGGTGGGGTTGTGCAGGCCTTCGCCGCTGCTCAACGGTTGGTGTGCGTCTCCGTCAGCGGCGCGGGCCGCCTTGGCGGCCTTGGCTTCTAAGGCTTTCTTGGCCAGCAGCGCCCGCCGTTGCACCGCCAGATCGCTCAGCAGTTGGGCGCGGGTGCGGCCCCGCAGCTGAAACAGCACGAAGGGGTCTTCGCTGAAGCGCTCGCCCATCAGGTAGTAGACGGCGCTCACGTGCTTGCAGGGGTTGATCTTGTCGGGGCAGGTGCATTCGCTGCGCACCTCCTGCAACTTGAACGGAAACAGGCGCCGGCCGCTGGCGGCGAAGGCCCGCTCGATGTCCTGGGGCATCACCCCCGCCAGCAGCTGGGCTGACCAGCGGGCCTTCTGCCCCAAGGCCTCCAGCACATAGCCCCAGTCGTCGTCGCTGAGCACGTCGAGCCAGAGCTTCACCTTGTAGGGGTCTTCACCGCTGCCCTGCACGCGGGCGTGCACGCGGCGGCCTTCGAAGCGGATCGACAGCACGTTGCCTTCGCGGGCATAGGCCCAGGCCCGCTCCAGCCGTTTCTTGAAGCGGTAGCCGTTGATCAGCTCCATCCACTGCTCCACCCACCAGGGCTGCTGGCCCAGGCCCTGGTCGCCCAGCTGGGTGGTGATGCCGTTGTGGTTGCCGGGGGTGATGGTCATGGCGTCAGTCCTCGCTGAGGGTCACCAGGTCCTTGAGCTGGCCGATGTCGAGGCCGCCGAGCCAGTCCTCGCCGGAGCCGACGATGTCGGCCGCCAGTTTTGATTTCTCCTTGATCATCCGATCGATCCGTTCCTCCACCGAGCCGCTGGTGATGAACTTGTGCACCATCACGCGGTTCTGCTGGCCGATCCGGTAGGCCCGGTCGGTGGCCTGGTTCTCCACCGCCGGGTTCCACCAGCGGTCGATGTGGAACACGTGGCTGGCGCGGGTGAGGTTGAGGCCCACGCCGCCGGCCTTGAGCGACAGCAGGAACAGCTGCGGGCCACGCGGGTCCTCCTGGAAGCGATCCACCATCGCTTGGCGTTCGGTCTTGCTGGTGTTGCCGTAAAGGAAGGGCACCTCCTGACGCCAGCGGTGCTCGAGGTGGGCCTTCAGCAGGTGGCCCCACTCGGCGAACTGGGTGAACAGCAGGGCCCGGTCGCCCGCCTCCATCACCTCCTCGAGGATTTCCTCCAGGCGCTGCACCTTGGCGCTGCGGGCGGCGAACTCCTTGAAGAAGCCGGCGTCGTTGGGGTCGGGATCCTGCTTGAGGGCCAGGGCCGGGTGGTTGCAGATCTGCTTGAGCCGGGTGAGCAGGGCCAGTACCTGGCCGTGCTTCTGGCCCAGGGGCGCCCGGGCGATGGCGTCCAGGCTGTCCTCCACGGTTTTGTTGTAGAGCTTGCGCTGCTCGGGGGCCAGGCCCACCCATTCGCTTAGCTCCACCTTCTCGGGCAGGTCGGAAATGATCGATTTGTCGGTCTTGAGGCGCCGCAGGATGAACGGGCCCACGCGGCCCTTGAGGTCCCGCAGCGACGACATGTCGCCATAGCGCTCGATCGGTAGGCGATAGCGCTGGCGGAAGAAGGGTTCATCGCCCAGCACCTTGGGGTTGAGGAAATCCATCAGCGCCCAGAGCTCGCTGACCCGGTTCTCCACGGGGGTGCCGGTGAGGGCGATGCGGAAGCGCGGACCCTTGCCGGTTCGCCCCCCCTGGCCGGGGCGACCCAGGTCGCGGGCCGCCATCGATTGCTTGGCGTTGTGGTTCTTGATCGCCTGGGCTTCGTCGATCACCACCCCCTGCCAGTCGATCTTGTCCAGGATTTCGCTGTCCCGCTGCAGCAGGCCGTAGCTGGTGAGCACCAGATCCACCCCTTTGAGCGCCTTCTTGAGGGCGTCGGGGCTGGAGGGGCGGCGCGGTCCGTAGTGCTCGGTCACCGTCAGGTCGGGGGTGAAGGCCGCCGCCTCCCGTTTCCAGTTGGTGAGCACCGAGGTGGGCGCCACCAGCAGTACCGGCCGTTTCAATTCCTCTTCGGCCTTGAGGTGCTGCAGGAAGGCCAGCAGCTGGATGGTCTTGCCCAGGCCCATATCGTCCGCCAGGCAAGCCCCCTGGTCGAAGCGGTGCAGGAAGGCCAGCCAGCCCAGGCCCCGCTCCTGGTAGGGCCGCAGCTGACCGGCGAAACCAGGCGGCGCTGGCAGCGGGTCGGGGGCTTTCTGCTGGTGGTACTGCTCCAGCACCGCCTGCAGGCGTGGGCCTGCGGTGAAGGCATGCACCGGCAGCCGCTGCAGGGTTTCGCCTTCGTTGCCGGTGATGCGCAGGGCATCGTCGAGGCTGAAGGGGGGCTCGGCGGCGCAGAACTTCTCGGCGTTCTTGAGGTCGAGCGGGCGCAGCTCGATCCAGGCCCCCTTGTGCTGCACCAGTGGGCTGCGCTTGGCGGAGAGCTTCTCCAGGTCGCGCAGGTTGAGGGTGACGCCGCCGATCATGAACTCCCAGCGCCATTCCAGGGTTTCCCCAAGGGTGAAACCGCGCGACTTTTCAGGCAGTTCGGCGGTGATTGCCAGGCCCAGTCGGCTGGCCAGACCGCCGGACAGGCTCGCCGGCAGGATCACCCCGACGCCCACATCGCGCAGGCGGGCAGCGGCGGTGCGCACCAGCACAAACGCCTCTGCCGGGGTCAGCTGCATGGCCTCCGGGGTGGCGGCATCGAGGCCCCGTTCGATCGGCTCGAAGGCCAGCAACGCCCGTCCGAGGCCCTCGAGCAGCAGGGCGCCCGGCTGCTCCACCTGGATTTCCCCCAGGGCTAGATCGCCGTCGCCCGCCGCCCAGACAATCCCCGACGGCACCCGCAGGCTGGGGTCGGCTTCGGCCTGCAGACCAAAGCGCAGCTCCCAGAGCTCCTCGCCCTCCGGCGGGGTGAACAGTTCGATGCAGGCCCGGGCTGGCGCCACCTTGCCGGCTACGGTTTCGCGCCAGTGGTGGCTGGCGATGGCCAGGCGCTCCTGGTCTTCGTCGTCGAGGGCCAGGCGGCCGCCCGGATCCCCCAGGGCCTCCTCCCAGGCGGCCAGCAGGGGGTCGAGGCCCTGGCCACCGGGGGCAAAGGCGGCCCGCAGCTGGCCATCCACCAGCTTCTCCACGATGCTGGCCACCAGCAGGCGATTGGAGCGGGGGCGACCGCAGGCCAGGTGCCGGTCGGCGCTGGCGGCGGCCACCACCTGGGGCATGCGCAGGGCTAGCTCCTCCAGACGGCGGCGGTCGTCCTCCCGGTTGAGCAGTGGCAGCCAGCTGGCCTTGCCGCCGGCTGCATCGGGCAGCCAGCGGCCGCGGGCCATCAGGCTCAGGCACCAGCGCTGCACGTGCGACCACCAGTGCAGGTCGTCGCCCAGACCGGCTTCGGCATAGCCGGAGAGGGGCAGCAGGTTGAGCCAGTCAGCGGCGGGGCCGGGTTTCAGAAACCAGCCCTCCACCTGCCAGGGCCACCAGCTCAGGTCTTTCGGCAGGGGTTCTCCGGCCTGCAGGGGCATGCCGCTCCAGGCATCCGTGGCTTCGCTCTTCTGGCCGCGGACCCCTTGCTGGCGGCTGGGCAGGGTGAGGGTGGCGCTGGCCTGGCGCAGATCTTCCGACCAGAACTGGTGGTCATCCAGCCAGGTGGCCAGGGTGTCGATGTCGAGGCTGAGGGGGTGCAGTGGCGCTTCCAGCGCCGGACTCACCGGTTCGGCCACACGCCAGGTATCCGCCCAGATCAGCAGGCCCGCAGTGGGGGCCTTGCCCTTGGCGAAGCTCCCCGCCGGCACGACGGGTAGCCAGGTGGCATGCAGCAGGCTCATGGAGGCAGGGCCTGGGGATCAGGGGCGCCGGACCGCCTGCGGCCGCGCCGCGAAAGCTCGCGACAGGGCTTGCGATCCGTGCAGCACCAGCGCGGCGCCGATCAGCGGCAGCCAGGCACGAACGAGCTCCATCATCACAGTTGGCGCGACCTGCGCCAAGGCCGGGGCCACAGGTGTTGACAACGGCCAGGGGCTGAGGGGCGGCAGACCGAGGCTGTGGATGCCGCACACCGCCCCCACCAGCCCCGCCTGCAGGTGGCTGTCGTCGGGGTCCACCCGTTGCAGATGGAAGGCCAGCAGGCCATAGAAGAAGCCGCAGCCCCCCGCCCGCAGCGCCGCCTCCAGCCCCAGGGGCAGGCCCAGCAGCAGGGCACTGGCGCCGGCCGCCAGGGCCCAGGCAATCGACCGCAGCCGCAGCTGGGCCCGTGATGGCGTGGGGGATGGGGCGCTCATGTTGCGCGATCATGCCCGGTTCAGGCTTCTCCCGCTTCGCCATGGTTGCCGCCGCCCCGCGCACTGGTGCTGAGATCCGCGCGGCCTTCCTCGCGTTCTACGCGCAGCGCGGCCACCAGCCGATGGCCAGCGCCTCCCTGGTGCCCGAGGACCCCACGGTGCTGCTCACCATCGCCGGCATGCTGCCGTTCAAGCCGGTGTTCCTGGGCCAGCAGCAGCGGCCGGCGCCGCGGGCCACCAGTTCCCAGAAGTGCATTCGCACCAACGACATCGAGAACGTGGGCCGCACGGCGCGGCACCACACGTTCTTCGAGATGTTGGGCAACTTCTCGTTCGGCGATTACTTCAAGGAGCAGGCCATCCAGTGGGCCTGGGAGTTGAGCACCGTTGTTTTTGGCCTCTCCCCCAACAACCTGGTGGTGAGCGTGTTCCGCGAGGACGACGAAGCGGAGGCCATCTGGCGGGATGTGGTGGGGGTGAACCCCAAGCGGATCATCCGCATGGATGAGGCCGACAACTTCTGGGCCTCAGGCCCCACCGGCCCCTGCGGCCCGTGCTCGGAGATCTATTACGACTTCAAGCCCGAGCTTGGCGATGACGGCATCGACCTGGAGGACGACAGCCGCTTCATCGAGTTCTACAACCTGGTGTTCATGCAATACAACCGCGATGCGGAGGGCACCCTCACGCCGCTCGCGGCCCGCAACATCGACACCGGCATGGGCCTGGAGCGCATGGCCCAGATCCTGCAGGCGGTGCCGAACAACTACGAAACCGATCTGATCTACCCGCTGATCACCACGGCGGCGGCGTTGGCCGGGGTCGACTACCGCCTGCTCGATGAGAAGGGGAAGACATCGCTCAAGGTGATTGGCGACCACAGCCGTGCCATCACCCAGCTGATCTGCGATGGGGTCACCGCCTCCAATCTGGGGCGCGGCTACATCCTGCGGCGCCTGCTGCGGCGCGTGGTGCGCCATGGACGGCTCCTCGGCATCGACAAGCCGTTCCTGACGGCGATGGGCGAGGCGTCGATCACCCTGATGCAGGATGCCTACCCCCAGCTGGTGGCGCGTCGGGAGGTGATCCTGGCGGAACTGCAGCGGGAGGAAGCCCGCTTCCTGGAAACCCTGGAGCGGGGCGAAAAGCTGCTGGCGGAGGTGCTGGCGGCCCAACCCCGGCAGATCTCCGGGGAGCAGGCGTTTGAGCTGTACGACACCTACGGCTTCCCGCTGGAGCTCACCGAGGAGATCGCGGAGGAGCACGGCCTCACGGTGGATCTGGCGGGCTTTGAGGCGGCCATGGAGGCCCAGCGTCAGCGGGCCAAGGCGGCGGCGGTGAGCATCGATCTCACCCTGCAGGGGGCCATCGATCAGGTGGCCGCCGAGCTGGAGGCCACGGAATTCCGCGGTTACGAGCTGCTGGAGCAACGCAGCTGTGTGGTCGCCTTGGTGGTCAACGGTGAGCCGGCGCAGTCGGCGGTGGCTGGCGATGCGGTGCAGGTGGTGCTCGACACCACCCCCTTCTATGGCGAGGGCGGCGGCCAGGTGGGCGACCGCGGCCTGCTCAGCGGCGATGGCCCCGGCGGTGATGGCTTGATCGTGGCGATCGAGGCGGTGTCCCGCAATCGCAGTGTGTTTGTGCACAGCGGCCGCGTCGAGCGCGGCACCCTGGCCCTCGGTGCCGTGGTGCACGGCCAGGTGGACCGGGCCTGCCGTCGACGCGCCCAGGCCAACCACACCGCCACCCATTTGCTGCAGGCGGCCCTCAAGCAGCTGGTGGATCCGGGCATCGGCCAGGCGGGGTCGCTGGTGGATTTCGATCGGCTGCGCTTCGACTTCCATTGCCCCCGGGCGGTCACGGCGGTGGAGCTGGAGCAGGTGGAAACCCTGATCAATGGCTGGATCAGTGAGGCCCACGCCCTGGAGGTGGCCGAGATGGCGATCGAGCAGGCCAAGGCCGCCGGGGCCGTGGCGATGTTCGGCGAGAAGTACGCCGATGTGGTGCGGGTGGTGGATGTGCCCGGTGTGTCCATGGAGCTGTGCGGCGGCACCCACGTGGCCAACACCGCTGAGATCGGCCTGTTCAAGATCGTGGCTGAGAGCGGCGTTGCTGCCGGCATCCGCCGCATCGAAGCGGTGGCCGGCCCGGCGGTGCTGGCTTATCTGAATGAGCGCGATGCCGTGGTGAAGCAACTGGGGGATCGCTTCAAGGCCCAGCCCGGCGAGATCGTGGAGCGGGTGGCGCAGCTGCAGGAGGAGCTCAAGGCGAGCCAGAAGGCCTTGGCGGCGGCCCGGGAGCAATTGGCCCTGGCCAAGTCGGCAGCTCTGGTGGCCCAAGCGGAGGCCTGCGGCAGCAGCACGTTGCTGGTGGCGCGCCTGGATGGCGTCGAGGGGGCCGGCCTGCAGAGCGCCGCCGCCGGTCTGGCGGAGCAGCTGGGCGACGGCGCGGCCGTGGTGCTGGGGGGGCTGCCCGATGGGGCGGACTTCAGCAAGGTGGTGCTGGCGGCGGCTTTCGGCCCGGCAGTCATTGCGGCCGGTCCCAAGGCCGGTGCCTTCATCGGCACCGTGGCCAAGGCCTGTGGCGGCGGCGGCGGCGGTCGCCCCAACCTGGCCCAGGCCGGCGGCCGCGATGGGGCGGCCCTGGATGGGGCCCTGGCGCAGGCGCGCACCGACCTGCAGGCGGCCCTGGGCTGAGGCCGGCCGGATCCACAACCGTTCCTCCGCGCTGGCGTTGCTCCGGTGTGGATGAATGCTGCGGGTATCGAACGCCACAGGAGCTGCAGCCATGGCCAGCAGCTTTGAAATCCATGCCCGCCGCCACTGGAGTTTCCGGTTGGTGCTGTTGGGGAGTCGTCTCCAGCTCGAGGGGTGCCGCGAGGCCGCGGGGCCTGGTGACGAGAGCCTCACTTGCTCCCTCTGGCTTGAGCCCCAGGACACCCCTTACGACCGGGCCCACGAGCTGATGGCCCACCCCAGTTGCTGCCTCTAGCCCTGCCGATCTATCCCTGCAGATAGGTGGTCTGCCGCAGGCTGGTTTCCAGGTGGTCCATCAGCCGCTGGGCGTCGCTGATTTTCAGGTCGCCCCGTTGAATGGCCGCTTCGCTGGCCACCCGCAGCCGCTCCAGCAGCAGCTCCGGTTGGTGCTCCATGGCCTCCAACACCTGCGCGTTGGTGTTGCCGCGCACCACGTGGTCCACCTGGTAGCCGCCACCGGGAGCCAGGCGGATGTGCACCGCGTTGGTGCTGCCGAACAGGTTGTGCAGGTTGCCCATCACCTCCTGGTAGGCCCCTCCGAGGAACATGCCGATGAGATAGGGCTGCCCCTCCTGGGGGGCATGCAGCTCCAGCAGCGGCTTGGCCTGCCCGTCGCCGATGAAGCGGGCCAGCTTGCCGTCGGAGTCGCAGGTGAGGTCGGCGAAATGCCCCAGCCGGGTGGGTTCTTCCTCCAGCCGATGGATCGGCAGCAGCGGGAACAGCTGCTCGATCGCCCAGGTGTCCGGCGCGGAGCGGAACACCGAGAGGTTGGCGTAATAGGTGCCCGCCAAGGCCGCCCGCAGGCTCTTGAGGTCGTCGGGGATGGCGCTGCTACGGGGCAGGCGGTCCACGATCGCCGTGGCGCAGGCCCAGGTGAGCTGTTCGGCCATGGCCCGCTCCGGCAGGCTCAGGTAGCCGAGGCGAAAGGCCGCCAGGGCGTCGTCCTTGAACTTGATCGCGTCATTCCAGGCCTCCTGCAGCCGTGAGAGCGACCCGTCATCGCCGGCGGTCGTCGCCGTGATGCCCGCCAACGTCTCCCGCAGGTTGCGAACCGTGAGCGGTTCGCTCTCACCTCCCGCAGGCAGGGCCGCCGGCACCTGGGCGCTGCCCAGCACGTTGAACACCAGCACCGAGAAGTGGCTGGCGATGGCGCGGCCGCTCTCGCTCACCAGGGTGGGCACCGGCACCCCGTGGGGCTCACAGCACTCCCGCACCGTGGCCACCACGTCGTTGGCGTAGTTCTGCAGCGAGTAGTTGGTGGAGGCCGCCGTGGCGGTGCGGCTGCCGTCGTAATCCACCCCCAGGCCGCCGCCCACATCCAGGAAGCCCATGGGGGCCCCCAGCTTGGTGAGCTCCACATAGATCTGCCCGGCCTCCTGCAGGGCGTCCTTGAGCACGGCGATGTCGTTGATCTGGCTCCCCACGTGGAAGTGCAGCAGCCGCAGGTCGTTCAACAGGCCGGCGGCGCGCAGGGCCTCCACCGTGGCCAGTAGATCGGGGATGGAGAGGCCGAATTTGGCCTTGTCGCCCACGGAGCTGCCCCAGCGGCCGCTGCTGCGGCTGGAGAGCTTGGCGCGGATGCCGATGAACGGTGCCGCCCCCAGGGCGCGGCTCGCTTCGATGATCCGCTGCACCTCATCGGCCTGCTCGATCACCACCACCGGCTGGCGCCCCAGCCGCCGGGCCAGGATCGCCGTCTCGATGTAGCGCTGATCCTTGTAGCCGTTGCAGATCAGCAGGGCCTCCGGGTCATCGATTAGCGACAGGGCGATCAGCAGTTCCGCCTTGCTGCCGGCCTCCAGGCCGAAATGCCAGCGGCGGCCGCAGGCCACCAGCTCCTCCACCACGTGGCGCTGCTGGTTGCACTTCACCGGGAACACGCCCTGGTAGCGGCCGCCGTAGCCGTATTGGGCGATGGCCCGCTCGAAGGCGGCGTGCAGCCGCTCCAGTCGGTCTTCGAGGATGTCGTCGAAGCGGATCAGCAACGGCAGCCCCAGGTTGCGCCCCTGCAACCCCTGCACCAGCTCCAGCAGATCGAGGCTGCCGCCCCGCTCCCCCTGGGGCTGCACGCTGATGTGGCCGCGGCCGTTCACCGTGAAGTAGGGCTCTCCCCAGCGGTCGAGGCCGTAGAGGGCGGCGCTGTCGGCGGTGGTCCAGCTGGTCAAGGCAGGGTCGGGGATCACGGCACCACTGTGCTTGCCAATCAGCGCCTCCGCCGCGGACGATGGGCCGGATCTGACCGTTTTTTGCCATGGCCGCCGAACGCACTTTCGTTGCCATCAAGCCCGACGGCGTGCAGCGCGGCCTTGTGGGGGAGATCCTCGGCCGCTTTGAGCGCAAGGGTTTCAAGCTCGTGGGCCTCAAGCAGCTCACCCCCAGCCGTGAGCTGGCCGAGAGCCACTACGGCGTGCACCGCGAGCGCCCCTTCTTCGCTGGCCTGGTGGATTTCATCACCTCCGGCCCGGTGGTGGCCATGGTGTGGGAAGGCGATGGCGTGATCGCCAGCGCCCGCAAGCTGATCGGCGCCACCAAGCCCTTGGAGGCTGAGCCCGGCACCATCCGTGGCGACCTGGCCGTGAACATCGGCCGCAATGTCATCCACGGTTCCGATGCCCCGGAAACCGCTTCCTTTGAGATCGGCCTCTGGTTCCAGCCCTCCGAACTGAGCGACTGGACCCCCGCCGATCAGGTCTGGCGCACCGAGGGCTGAGCTCACCCGCCGGAGCCAAAGCGCCCCCAGTGGAACGCCTCCAGCAGGCTCCGCTGGGGGCCTTGCAATGTTTGGGCGATGGCCCCATCCAGCAGCTGGGCGGTGATCGCCGCCAGCAGTACCCCGTTGCGGTGGTGACCGCAGGCCAGCCACAGCCCCTGCAGGGCCGAAGCCCCCAGCAGCGGCCCCTCATCGGGGGTGCAGGGGCGGAAGCCCCACCAGCGCTCCATCGGCGGCCACTGGCTCGCTTCGGGCAAGAGCGCCGCGATCCCCGCCTGCAACTGCCGTTGGCCGTCGGGGGTGAGCCCTTCGCGGAAGCCCGCCTCCCGTTCACTGGTGGCCCCCACCACCAGCAGGCCGTCCTCCCGCGGCACCAGGTAGGTGCCCGGTCCGAAGATCACCCGCCGCAGGGCATCGCGCGGCCCCTGCAGCGACAGCATCTGCCCCTTCACGGGATGGATCGGCAGCTCCGGCAGCAGTTGGCTGCTCCAGGCGCCACAGCAGAGCACCGCTTCCCTGGCCTGCAGATCCCGCAGCTCCCCTTCCGCGCTGCGCAGCCGCACCCCCTGCAGCCCCCCGTCCTGGCGGTGCAGCTCCAGCACCTCCACCCCCTCCTGGAAGCGCACCCCGAGCCCGGCGCAGGCCCGCTCCAGGGCGCGCATGAGCCGGCGGCGGTTATCGATCTGACCGTCCTGGCGGAACAGCAGTCCCGCTCGCCACTGGGGGCCGATGCCGGGCACCTCGCGCTCTAACCCGTCGCGATCCAGGGCTTCCCCCCAGGGGGCTGTGGGGTAGGCGTCCCGCTCCGCCGCCGAGGCGAAGGGCACCACGATCCCGCAGGGCCGCAGGCCACAGGCCAGGCCGCTGTCGGCCTCGATCTGCGCCACCCAGCCGGGGATGGCCTCCAGGCTGGACTGCCCCAGCTGCAGCAGCGCGCCGCTCAGCCCCTCCGCGTGGGGGGCCAGCATTCCAGCCGCCACGAAACCGGCCGCCTCGCTGCGCCGCCGGCTGAGTACCTCCACGGCGCGGCCGCGGCGGGCCAGCTGGTGGGCGATGGCCAGCCCCATCAAGCCGCCGCCCAGGATCAGCACCGGTTGGCCGGGGGGCGCAGCCATGGGGGCAGGGGGGCAGTCGCTGTCTCAGTGTTTCAGCTGAGGGGCCAATGCTGCCGGGCCCCTTCCATAGGATCCCCGCAGGCATGGAGTGTGAGTGATGGCTGCTGAGGCCGCCTGGGAAGCCGTGATCGGCCTGGAAACCCACGTGCAGCTGGGCACCCACAGCAAGATCTTCACGGCGGCCTCCACCGCCTTCGGCGACGACCCCAACACCCACATCGATCCGGTGGTGTGCGGCCTGCCGGGCACCCTGCCGGTGCTGAATCAGAAGGTGCTCGAGTACGCCGTGAAAGCGGCCCTAGCCCTCAATCTGAACATCGCTGAGCACAGCAAGTTCGACCGCAAGCAGTACTTCTATCCCGACCTGCCGAAGAACTACCAGATCTCCCAGTACGACGAGCCCATCGCCGAAGACGGCTGGATCGACGTGGAGGTGGCCGAGAAGGGCAAGGACACCTACCTCAAGCGCATCGGCATCGAGCGCCTGCACATGGAGGAGGACGCCGGCAAGTTGGTGCATGCCGGCAGCGATCGCCTGGCGGGCTCCACCCACTCCCTGGTGGACTACAACCGCGCCGGCGTGGCCCTGGCGGAGATCGTCAGCAAGCCCGACCTGCGCACCGGCCGTGAGGCGGCGGAATACGCCTCCGAGATCCGCCGGATCATGCGTTATCTGGGGGTGAGCGACGGCAACATGCAGGAGGGCTCCCTGCGCTGTGACGTCAACATCTCGGTGCGGCGCGGCCCCGATGCCCCCTTCGGCACGAAGGTGGAGATCAAGAACATGAACTCGTTCTCCGCCATCCAGAAGGCGTGCGAGTACGAGATCCAGCGCCAGATCAAGGCCTATGAGGCCGGCGAATCAGTGGTGCAGGAAACGCGCCTCTGGGATGAGGGCAAGCAGCTCACCAAGAGCATGCGCGGCAAGGAGGGGGCCAGCGATTACCGCTACTTCCCCGACCCCGACCTGGGCCCGATCGAGGTGAGCCCCGCCCAGCGGGAGTCCTGGCGTTCTGAGCTGCCGGAGCTGCCCGCTGCCAAGCGCCATCGCTATGCCGAAACCCTGGGCCTCTCCCCGTACGACGCCCGGGTGCTCACCGATGAGCACTCCATGGCTGAGTACTTCGAGGCGGCCGTGGCCGCCGGCGCCGATCCAAAGGGCCTGGCCAACTGGATCACCGGCGACATCGCCGCTTACGTGAATGCCAATCGCCTCAGCTACGCCACGTTGCCGTTCCGCCCCGAACAGCTCGCCGAGATGGTGCAGCTGATCGATGGCGGCGCCATCAGCGGCAAGATCGCCAAGGAGATCCTGCCGGAGCTGCTGGAGCAGGGCGGTTCCCCCAAGGCGATCGTGGAGCAGCGCGGCCTGGGAATGATCAGCGACCCCGCTGCGATCACCGCCATCGTGGAGGAGCTGCTGGCGGCCCATCCCGAGGAGGTGGAGGCCTTCCGTGGCGGCAAGACCAAGCTGCAGGGCTTCTTCGTGGGGCAGCTGATGAAGAAAACCGGTGGCAAGGCCGACCCCAAGCTGGCCAACCAGATCCTCAACCAGAAGCTCCAGGGCTGAGCCCCGCCTTCAGGGCCGTCGCCAGCTGGGGCTCCAGGGCTTCCGGGCCGCCGCGGTTGTCGATCACCAGATCCGCCAGGGGCCGCTTGCGCTCCAGGGGCCATTGGGCCCCAAGGCGGGCGCGGGCGTCCGCCTCGTTCCGCTGGTCGCGCCTCATCAGTCGTTGCAGCTGCGTGGCCGGGTCGCAATCCACCAGCCAGATCTCGCTGCACAGCCCCTCCAGGCCCCCTTCAAACAGCAGCGGGATCATCAGCACCAGTGCCGGTGCCGCCGTCAGCTGCTGCAGGGCCTCGTCAAAGCGCTGGCGCACCAGCGGATGCACCAGCTGCTCCAGCCACAGGCGTTCGCTGGGGTCGTGGAACACGATCCTGCCCAGGGCACTGCGGTCGAGTTGGGCCTCTGCGGGGTCGCTGCCGGCGGCCTGCACCGCCGTGCCGTAGCGCTGCAGCACAGTCCTGGCACCCGCACTGCCGGCCGCCAGGGCCTCCCTGGCAAACCGATCCGCATCCAGCAGCGGCAGCCCCCGTGCCTCCAACCAGTGCCCCACGGTGCTCTTGCCGCTGGCGATGCCGCCGGTGAGCCCGATCCGGCGTTGGCCGCCGCACCAGCGCGGACCTGGCGGCTGGGTCATGGGGGCTGCGGGTTCGCTCTGCTGCTCAACCTAGGGATGGGGCACCGCTGAAGCGGCAGGATTGCCCCAGCCATTGCGCCGCCGTGTCGATCACCTGGCAGCCCATCAGCGGTGGGGTCACCGCCCCGCAGGGGTTTCAAGCCGCCGCCGTCACCGCCGGCCTCAAGGCCTCCGGCAAGCCCGATCTTTCTCTGCTGCTGGCCCCGGAGGGGGCCGTCTGCGCCGGCACCTTCACGACGTCGCTGGTGCGGGCCGCCTGCGTGGATCTCTGCGCTGAGCGGTTGGCGGCCAGCGGTGGCCATGCCCGGGCCGTGCTCACCAATTCCGGCCAGGCCAATGCCTGCACCGGCGACCGGGGCCTGATCGACAGCCAGCGGGCCACCCAGGCCCTGGCCGATCGGCTCGGGGTGGCCGCCGAGGAGGTGTTGATCTGCTCCACCGGGGTGATCGGTGTGCCGATCCCGATGGACACCCTGCTGGCGGGGCTGGATCCCTTGGTGGCGGCC
>JBEIQU010000084.1:0-6922 GCA_040376355.1 Prochloraceae cyanobacterium
AGCCACAGCAGCGGCGGCAGCAGCAGCAAGGAGGTGGTGAGCGCCACGAACACCAGGCCCACCTCCACATCTCCCCGCAGGCTGGTGTGGTTGGTGAGCAGCATGCCCCCCTCTTTCACGTAAAACACCAGGTTCTCCGGGCTCACCAGGGCGCAACCGGCGCCGAGCCCCAGCAGCGGCAGGGCCTCCAAGTCCGGCAGCTTGCCCATCAGTTGCATGGCCCAGTTCTCCTCACCGATGGCCACCGCCGGCGTGAGCTGAAACAGCCCCAGACCCACCAGGGCCCCGGCACCGATCAGATCGATCAGGATCTGGCCGCGGCTACCCAGGTGCATGGCCCAGCTCAAGCGGCCACCCACCGCCACCACCAGCCCGAGGGCGCTGCCATTGGCCAGCATCCAGCCCGTGAGGAACGTGAGGCAGCGGCGCAGGGGCTGGGCCCCCAGCAGCAGCAGCGCCACCAGGGCGATGTTGATCGGGCTGAAGGAGATCCCCAGGCCGAAGGCGATGGTCTGGGTGAGCCAATGGAACGGGAGCATCAGGCCGGGATCAAGCCACGGGTTGTGCCCATGATCAGAGATAGAAGCCCACGGTTGTGACCACCCGGGTGCCCTGGGCCCGCAGGGCGCTGCGCAGGGCGATGGTGCTCTGGTTATGCAGCAGGTTTTCCCAGCGGTGGCGGGTCACAAACACCGGTAGCACCACGGTGCAAAAGCGATCACGGCTCGTTCGGTGCTGGGCCTCAAAGGCCTGCACAAACTCCAGCACCGGATCGATCAGGGAGCGGTAGGGGGAGTCGAGCATCACCAGAGGGATCTCGGGCAGTTGGAGCTGCCATTGCTCACGGAAGGCATCCGCCTTGCCGAGCCCCAGATCCACATGCACCGCCACCAGTTCCTTGGCAATGGTGCGGGCGTAGCGCACCGCTTCAAAGCTGCCGCGATGCAACTGACCGACCAACACCACCACCGGCACGCCGCCCTGCTCGGGTGACGGCGGCAGGCTGAGCCGTTTGTCGGTGGCCAGCCGCAGCCGGCGCGACACGCTCTGGTAGTGCGCCTTGATCGAAAGGAACAAGGCCACCAGCAGGGGAACGGCCAGCACCACCACCCAGGCGCCGTGGGGGAACTTGCTGTACAGCAACACAGCGGTGACGACCGCTGTGACCACGGCCCCCAGGCCATTCACAGCAGCGAACCCCAGCCAGCCACGGCCCCGCAGCTTCCACCAATGCACCACCATCCCCGCCTGGGAGAGGGTGAAGCTCAGGAACACGCCCACCGCATAGAGGGGGATCAGACGGCTGACGCTGGCGTTGAACATCACCAACAGCAGGGCCGAAAAGCCGCTCAGGGCCAAGATGCCATTGCTGAACACCAGCCGGTCCCCCAGGGAGGTGAGCTGACGCGGCAAGTAGCCGTCCTGGGCCAAGAAGTTGGCCAGGCGCGGGAAATCGGCGTAGGCGGTGTTGGCCGCCAGCAGCAGGATCAGCAGCGTGGCCAACTGCAGGATCAACAGCAGGGGGCCATTGCCAAACACCACAGCCCCCAGCTGGTAAAGCAGGGTGGGTCCGTGCTCCACGTAGACCACGCCGATCTGGTGGGCCAGCACGCTGATGCCGCTGAACATCACCGCCAGGGTGAGGACCATCACCGTGAGCACCCGCCGGGCGTTGCGCCATTCGGTGGGGCGGAAGGCCAACACCGAATCGCTGATGGCCTCGATGCCCGTGAGGGCCGTGCAGCCCGAGCTGAAAGCCCGCATCAGCAGCACCGGGGTGAGCGCCGCCCCCAGCTGCTCCACGCCCATTCCGTGCTCCTTGGCCATCAAGAGGTTCTGCTCACTGGCCTGCAACGCCTGCAGATCACCATGGGCCAGACGGATCAAACCGCCGATCACCAGGGCGAACACCGCCACCAGAAACAGATAGGTGGGCAGGCTCAGCAGGCGCGCGCTGGAGCGTACCCCCCGCAGGTTGGCCAGCATCAGCAGGCCCAGGGCCAGCAGGCAGAGGGGCACCCGCCAGGCCTCCAGGCTGGGGAAATAGGAGGTGAGGGCAGCGATGCCAGCAGCGGTACTCACCGCCACGGTGAGCACGTAATCAATCGAGAGGGCGGCGCCCGCCACCAGCCCGGTGACATCGCCAAGGTTGTCGTGGCTGACCCGGTAGGAACCGCCGCCCTGGGGATAGGCCCGGATCGTCTGCCGGTAGCTGATGGCCACGATCACCATCAGGGCCACGATCAGCCCCGTGATCGGCAGGGTGTAGGCCAGGCCGGCGGCGCCAGCCATCCCCAGCACCAACACGATCTCCTGGGTGGCGTAGGCCACCGAGGAGAGGGCATCGGAGCTCAGGATCGCCAGGGCCTCGGCGTTGCTGAGCCGTTCCTCCGCATGGGCGCTGGTGGGTAGGGGTGCCCCCACCAGCGCCGCCTTCACCTGATCCAACCGCAACCTGGCCATCGATGCAGGTCAAGCGCTGACTATCAAAAACGCTACCGGCAGCCCGTGAATTTCCCTAGCGTGAAGGGTTGTTGAGCCCAGCGCCGATGCCGTCACGTCCCGCTGCCCTGGGGAACCATGCGGCCCGCGCCGGGATGGTGCTGGCCACCCTGATGGCCATGGCCAGCTGCCGCCCCCCCGACCCCAAGGCCCTGCAAAAACTGGCCTGCGAGCAGGCCGCCGCCAACCTGGATCTGCAGTCGGTGAGCCAGATGGACGCCCTGCGCAAGGCCCTGGGGGTGGCTCCGGATGTGGATCCGATCAGCGCCTGCAAGGCCCTGGGGGCCCCGATGGATGCAGCACCAGAAGCTGCGGAACAAACTGAAAGCCAGCCGTAGATCCCGGCGGAGGCATCCCCCTGCAATCCCCCACCGTTCTCACCACCCTGCTGATCCTGCTGGTGGGGCTGGCCCTGGCCCGGATTAGCGCAGGCACCCTGGCCCGTTGGGCGGTGCCGGCGATCGTGGTGGAGCTGGTGATCGGCTTCCTGCTGGGCAATACGGTGCTGCCCTTCGAGGCGATTCAACCCATCAGCGGCCTCACCGAGCTGGGGGTGCTGACGCTGTTTTTCCAGGTGGGCCTGGAGGTGCGCAGCGATCTGCTGGCCTCCCGGCGCGGCACCATCCTGCGCCTGGTGGCCCTGAGCTGCCTGGCCCCTCTGTTGGGCTACTGGCCGCTCACCCAGGCCTTCGGCATGGCTCCGGCCACCGCACTGCTGTGCCTGGCCTGCGTGGCGGCCACCGGCACAGGGGTCACCCTGCGGCTGCTGGCCCAGCGGGGCGCCCTGCGCACCCCCTCAGGCCGGTTGCTGGTGGGGGTGTCGGTGCTCGACGACCTGCCGGCCATCGGCCTGCTGAGCCTGTCGGTAGCCCTGGGGGGCAGCAACTGGAACAACGGACCGGGCTGGGGCGGCATGGCCCTGGGGCTGGCGGCGGCGGGGCTCAGCCTGCTGGCGGCGGGCGAGTGGCGGCACCGCGGCGGTGCGGCACCCGCAAGCCCCCTGGCGGTGCTGATCCTGCTGATCGGATCGGCCTGGATCGGGGAGGTGAGCGGCCTCACCTCCCTGCTGGGGGCCCTGTGGGGGGGCGTGCTGCTCAACCGCCTCCATCCGGAACCGCAGCGGCTGGGGGGGCTGCTGACGGTGCTCTCGGAGGTGTTCCTGCCCCTCTATTTCATCAGCGTGGGCATGCGCATCCAGGCTGGAACCCTGGTGCAGAGCCAGGCCTGGGGGCTGGCGTTGCTGCTGCTGCTGCTGGCGGTGGCGTCCAAGTTGCTGTGCGGCCTGGGGGTCAGCGCCGCCGACCGCCGGGCTGGCATCGACCGCTGGCAGGTGATCTACGGCCTGATGCCCCGGGGCCTTCCCGGCCTGGTGTTTGCCAGCACCGCGTTGGCGGCGGGGGTGATCACCGCCGTGCAGTTCTCCGCCCTGGTGCTGATGGTGAGCAGCACCACGGTGGTGGGGCTTCTGTTGCTGGAGCGGCGGCTGCAAGCGCAACAAAAAACCCCCGGCGCGGACGCCGGGGGTTGAAGGCAATCCAAGCAACGGGCCTCAGAGGGCGGCGTTACCGCGATCGCCGGTGCGGATGCGCACCACCTCTTCAACGGGGGTGATGAAGATCTTGCCGTCGCCGATTTCACCGGTGCGCGCAGCCTCGGTGATCGCGGTGATGGCGGCTTCCACCTTGTCGTCGGCGACGACGGTGGTGATCCGCATCTTGGAGAGGAAATCCACCGTGAACTCATTGCCGCGGTAGATCTCCACCTGACCCTTCTGGCGGCCGAAGCCGCGCACGTCGTTGATGGTCATACCCACCACATCGATGGCCACAAGGGCGGCCTTGACGGCGTCCAACTTGCCGGGACGCACAACAGCTGTGATCTGTTTCATGGCAGGGCCCTATCAGTAGGTCATCGGGTCGTAAGCCTCTTCGCCGTGGGCGACGAAGTCGAGACCACGCTCTTCCTCCTCAGGGGTGACCCGCAGGCCAACCACGGCGCCCACGATCCAGAGGATCACGGCCGTGCCAACACCGACGAAGCCATAGCTGATCAGCACGGCTTTGACGTGAGCCACGAACAGGGCGCCGTTGCCACCGGCGGCCAGGATTTCAGCCGACTTGGGGAAGTAATCAGCGGGCACCAGGGCCGGAGCGGCCAGAGCACCGGTGAGCAGAGCCCCCACGGTGCCACCCACGCCGTGCACGGCATAGGCATCAAGGGAATCATCGAACTGGATGGCGGCCTTCACCTGCACAGCGATGTAGCAGGCGGTGGCGGTGGCCACACCGATGATGAAGGCCTGGGGCATGTAGACGAAACCGGCGGCGGGGGTGATGCCCACCAGACCGGCCACGGCACCGGTGGCTGCACCCACGGCGGTGGGCTTGCCATCCCGGAACCACTCGATCAGGCACCAGGTGAGCAGCGCTGCCGAAGCGGACAGGGTGGTGGTGAGGAAGGAGAAACCCGCACCCTTGGCGGCGAAATAGCTGGCGCCGTTGAAGCCGAACCAGCCGAACCACAGCAGACCGGCACCCAGCAGGATGAACGGCACGTTGTGGGGGGGACACTTGCTGTCGGGCCAGGTGCTGCGGGGGCCGACGATGGCCGTGGCCACCAGGGCACCGACACCGGCGGCGATGTGCACCACGGTGCCACCGGCGAAGTCGATGGCGCCAATTTCACCGAAGGGGCCGAGGTAGCCGCCACCCCAGACCATCTTGGCCATCGGGCAGTAGATGAACAGGCTCCACAGCAGCGAGAACCAGAACCAGGCCTTGAAGTTGATCCGCTCCACCAGGGCGCCGGAGATCAGGGCCGGGGTGATGATCGCGAACATGCCCTGGAACAGGGCGAACGAGGAGGCGGAGATGGCGAAGCCATCGGCCAGCGGGGCATCGCCCAGCTCACCGCCCACGCCATTGAGCCACATCTGGCCCAGGCCACCGATGAAGGGGCTCTTGAAGCCGGTGTCGAAGGCGAGGGAGTAACCCACCACCACCCAAACGACACCGATGAGCCCCATCAGGAAGAAGCTCATCATCATCGTGTTGAGCACGTTCTTGGCGCGGGTGAACCCGCCGTAGAAGAACGCCAGACCGGGGGTCATCAGCAGCACCAGGGCTGAGCCCATCAGCATCAGCAGGGTGTCTGCACCGTCGGTGGGCACCTTGGCCAGGGCGGCCTTGGCAGAGCCGGCCATCAGGGGCAGCAGGCCTGCACCGAAGGCCAGCAGCATCACCGCATAGCGCTTCAGCTCAGGCTCCTGAACCTTGGCCAGGGCCTTGGTGCGGAATCGATCAAAAACTGCCAGGGGGGTAGGACCACCACCGGCCATGGGGACATGGACCATGGAAGGGAGAAACCTCTCCAACGTTCGCCAGGGCACAGTCCGACATCTCCAAGCCCCTGGATGTATCAGCCGCAACCATTTCGCCAGGCGGGGTGCCCCAATCCACCCCAAAACTCCCTAGCGCCCCTGACGGGGTTGTTTTGTTCTTGAATCACCCTTGGGAATACAGGTCCTGCAGGTGTCGCGTCCGCAACAAACCGCCTGGCACAACCTGCCTGGCCCGGAGTGCCTGCAACGGCTCGAGGGCACTGACCAGGGGCTGAGCACGGCGGCCTCCGCCCGACGCCTGGCAGACATTGGCCCCAACAAGCTGGAGCTGAGCGCCGGCCGCAGCGCCCTGGAGATCCTCTGGGATCAGTTCAGCAATGTGATGCTGATCATGCTGCTCGCGGTGGCGGCGGTCTCCGCCGCGGTGTCGCTGCACCAGCAGGAATTCCCCAAGGACGCCATCGCCATCCTGGTGATCGTGATCCTCAATGGCCTGCTGGGCTACCTGCAAGAGAGCAAGGCCCAACAGGCGCTGCTGGCCCTGCGGGACATGGCGCAGCCCCTGGTGCAGGTGCGCCGCGATGGGGAATGGCAGCGGCTCTCCAGCGAACTGCTGGTGCCGGGCGATCTGATCCGCCTGGAGGCGGGTGATCGCGTGCCGGCCGATGCCCGGCTGCTGGAGGTGGCCGACCTGGGGGTGCGGGAAGCAGCCCTCACCGGCGAGGCGGAAGCGGTGTTCAAACAGGCGGAGCTGCTGCTGGAGGCGGACACCCCCGTGCTGGAGCGGCAAAACTGCCTGTTCCAGGGCACTGAAGTGGTGCGCGGCCGGGGCCTGGCGGTGGTGACCGCCACGGGCATGGCCACCGAACTGGGGCAGATCGCCGAACTGATCAACACCGCCGGCGGTGAGAGCACGCCGCTGCAGGAGCGCCTGGATGGCCTGGCCAAGGTTCTGGTGGGCAGCGCCCTGGCTCTGGTGGCCGTTGTGGTGCTGCTGGGCTGGCTGATGGGCCAGCCCCTGCTCAACCTGCTGGAGGTGTCGCTGTCGATGGCGGTGGCGATCGTGCCGGAGGGCTTGCC
>JBEIQU010000063.1:0-8268 GCA_040376355.1 Prochloraceae cyanobacterium
CTGGAGGCGGTGCTGGGGCAATTGCAACCGCCGCAACGGCCCATCCCCACCCCCCTGGGCCGCTGAGTGCCGGCGCGCGCCCCCGCCCCGCGGTCGGTGCTGGCCCTCGATGTGGGGCGACGCCGCATCGGTCTGGCAGGTTGCGACCCCCTCGGCCTCACCGTGACACCACTCACCGCCCTGCGGCGCGGCCGCTACGGCGCCGATCTGGAGCAGCTGCGCCCCTTGGTGCAACAACGACGCGTGCTGGCGCTGGTGGTGGGGCTCCCCCTCGACAGCTGTCAGCAACCCACCGAGCAGGCCGAACACTGTCGGCGCTATGGCGAACGGCTGGCCCGCAGCCTGGAGCTGCCCCTGGCCCTGGTGAACGAACACAGCAGCAGCTGGGCCGCCGCTGAGACCCATGGCCTGCAGGGCGACCGCAGTGGCGCCCTCGACAGCGCCGCCGCTGCGCTGCTGCTGGAGCAATGGCTGCAGGAGGGTCCGGAACCCCTGCCGGTCGCCGCGGCGACCCCCGGCCTTGGCCAGGGGTCAGACGCCCAGGCATCCTGAAAGCATCTGCATCCGCCCCATGAGCTCCGACACCCCCAGCAGCAACAGCTCCGGGGATGTGCCCACCGTGCTGGTGCGCGATGCCTCCGGGCGGCAGCTGCTGTGCTTCCTCGAACAACTGATCCCCCTGGACGGTCAGGACTACGCCCTGCTCACCCCGGTGGACACCCCCGTGTGCCTGGTGAAGATCGCCGCCGATGAGGACAGCGACGATGAAGTGATCGAAGAGCTTGACCAGGCCGGCGCCATCCTCTCGGTGGCGGATGTGGTGCTGCAGGAGCACGACCGCACCCTGGTGCGCTCCGCGGTGACGCTCACCGTGAGTGGCGAGCTGGAGGAGCCCGATCCGGAGGAGCTCGATGAGGACCTGGACGACGAGGACGACGAAGACAGCGACCTCTACGAAATGCTGATTCAGTTCCGCCATAACGATCAGGAATACGGCCTGTTCATCCCCCTCGATCCCTTCTTCGTGGTGGCACGCATGGCCAACGGCGAAGGGGTGCTGGTGGAGGGGGAGGAATTCGAACGGGTGCAACCGCGGATCGAAGCCGAACTGGATGAGCGCGAACTGGGCGACGACTGAGGGACAACAGCCGTGACCCGCGCCTCCCTCACTGAACTGCTGCAACCCAACTGGGTGGCCGAGGGCACCCTGGCGGAGCTGCCCTTGGAGCAGCTGCTGGAGCGCGGGATTCGTGCCTTGGTGCTGGATGTGGACCGCACCCTGCTGCCCCATCGCGGCAGCGATCTGCCGCCGACCATGGAGCGCTGGCTGCGCCAGGCCCAGGAGCGCCTGCCCCTGCACCTGTTCAGCAACAACCCCTCCCGCAGCCGCATCGGCGGGGTGGCCACCCGGCTGGGGGTGCCCTTCACCACCAGTGCCGGCAAGCCCCGCCGTGCCCCCCTGCGACGGGTGCTCGATGGCCTCGCCCTCCCCGCGGCCCAGGTGGCCCTGGTGGGCGATCGCGTGTTTACCGATGTGCTGGCGGGCAACCGCCTCGGCCTGTTCACCGTGTTGGTGAAACCGGTGAATGCCGCAGGAGAACCCTGCCGCCATGACCGCTGGCAGCGACTCGAGGTGTCGTTGGCCCGCCTGACGGGGGCACCGCTGATCTGAGATGGGAACCCGCAGGGTCATCAAGGTGGGCACGAGCCTGCTGCGCGGATCCCCGGAGCGCAGCACCGATGCGGTGATTGGCGATCTGGCGGAGAGCCTCTGTGGCCTGTGGGGCCGCCAAGAACCGGTGGTGCTGGTCACCAGCGGCGCCGTCGGGCTGGGCTGCCATGCCCTCGGCCATGGCCAGCGCCCCAGCGAACTGGAGGCCCTCCAGGCCGCCGCCGCCGTGGGGCAGGGGCGGCTGATGACCCTCTACGACCAGGCCTTTGCCCGCCACGGCCGCTGCGTGGCCCAGGTGCTGCTCACCCGCAGCGACCTGGGCTCCCGCCGGCGCTACCAGAACGCCTGCCGCACCCTCGAGCAGCTGCTGGCCTGGGGGGTGACGCCGGTGATCAACGAAAACGACACCCTGGCCACCGAGGAACTCCGCTTCGGCGACAACGACACCCTGTCTGCCCTGGTGGCGGTGGCGGTGGAGGCCGACGAACTGGTGTTGCTCACCGACATCGACAGCCTGTACAGCGGCGATCCCCGCAACGATGCCAACGCCCGCCCGATTGCGGTGGTGAACAGCCTCGCGGAACTGGAGGCCCTCAGCGGCGCCGCCCAGGGTGGTGGGCGCTGGGGCACCGGTGGCATGACCACCAAACTGGCCGCCGCCCGCATCGCCACCGCCAGTGGGATCCAGGTGCGCCTGGCCGATGGCCGCGATTCGCAGGTGCTGGAACGGCTGCTCGCGGGTGAAGCGCTCGGCACCCTGTTCCGCGCCAGCGACACGCCCCTCAGCAACCGCAAAGGCTGGTTGGCCCATGCCCTGGTGCCGAAGGGCTCGATCACCATCGATGCGGGGGCCGAGCGGGCGCTGCTGCGCGAAGGGGCGTCTCTGCTGGCGGCCGGTGTGCAAGCCGTGGAGGGGGAGTTTGGCTGCCACGAGCCGGTGCGGGTGCTCAGCTTTGATGGCCGTGAGCTGGCCCGGGGCCTGAGCGCCATGGCCAGCGCCGATCTGCAGCAGCGCAAGGGGCAGCGGGGACTGGTGGTGCACCGCGATCAGCTGGTGCTGATCCCCTAGCCAGCGGCCCTACGATCCGCCGAGGGATCGGGGTTCCATGCGCTTCAGCGACCTGCTCAACCGCCTCAGCGAAGTGCAGGCCTGCGGCGGGCTGGAGGCCTCGGCCCTGCCCCACGACCTGGGGCAGAACCCGGAGCTGCAAACCGCCGCCGCCCTGGACCAGGCCCAGGCTGGTCAGCTCAGTTTTCTCGAATCGGGCAACGCCCTGGCCGCCGCCCTGGCCGCCAGCCAGGCGGGCGCTCTGCTGCTGCCGGCCAAGGGGGAGGAAGCTGCCGCCCTGCAGAGCCAGGCCAGCGCCGCCGGCATGGCCTGGATCGCCCTGAAGGATCCGCGCCTGGGCTTCGCCGAGGCGCTCGATGCCCTCTACCCCCGTCAACCCAAGCCGCCCGGCATCCATGCAAACGCCGTGGTCGACCCCAGCGCTGTCGTGGGCATGGGCAGCCATGTCGGTGCCTTCAGCGTGATCGGCGCAGCGGTACAGATCGGCGCCGGCTGCACCATTCATCCCCAGGTGGTGATCTACGACGACGTGCAGATCGGCGATGGCTGCGAACTGCATGCCGGTGCGGTGCTGCACCCGGGGTCGCGGCTGGGGCGCGGCTGCGTGGTGCACTCCAATGCGGTGGTGGGCAGTGAAGGCTTCGGGTTTGTGCCCACCGCCAGCGGCTGGCGCAAGATGCCGCAGACCGGCCTGGTGGTGCTGGAGGACGGCGTGGAAGTGGGCTGCGGCAGCACCATCGATCGCCCGTCGGTGGGCGAAACCCGCATCGGCGCCGGCACCAAGATCGACAACCTGGTGCATGTGGGCCATGGCGTCACCACCGGCAAAGGCTGCGCTCTGGCAGCCCAGGTGGGCATCGCCGGCGGGGCACGGCTGGGCAACGGCGTGATCCTGGCGGGCCAGGTGGGCCTGGCCAACAAAGCGGTGATGGGCGACCGCTCAATTGCCTCCTCCAAATCGGGCATCCACGGCGAAGTGGCCGCCGGCGAGGTAGTGAGCGGCTACCCCGCCATCCCCAACCGGCTGTGGCTGCGCTGCTCTGCCGCCTTCAACAAGCTGCCGGAGCTCACCAAAGCCATCCGCCAGCTGGAGAAAAGCCGCACCCCCACCGACGCGTAGCCTCGCGGCCGGGCTACCGCCGTTCACCATGACCAGCTACCGGATCACCCTGCTCCCCGGCGATGGCATCGGGCCGGAGATCACGGCGGTGGCCCGGCAGCTGCTGGATGCCGTGAGCCGGCGCCACAGCTTCGAGCTCCATTACGACGAGCAGCCCATGGGCGGCTGCGCCATCGACGCCACCGGTGAACCGCTGCCCGCCAGCACCCTGGAGGCCTGCCGCAACGCCGATGCGGTGCTGCTGGCGGCGATCGGCTCCCCCCAGTACGACAGCCTGCCGCGGGAGAAGAGGCCTGAAACGGGCCTGCTGGGGCTGCGGGCGGGGCTGGGGCTGTTCGCCAACCTGCGGCCGGTGAAAATCATCCCGGCCCTGATCGACGCGTCCACCCTCAAGCGGGAGGTGATCGAAGGGGTCGACCTGCTCGTGGTGCGCGAACTTACCGGCGGGGTGTATTTCGGCACGCCGAAGGGGCGTGTGGAGGCCGACGGCCGCGTGCGCGGCTTCAACACCATGGCCTACTTCGACGATGAGATCGATCGCATTGCCAAGGTTGGCTTCGAGCTTGCCCAGCAGCGCCGTGGCCGGCTCTGCAGCGTGGACAAGGCCAACGTGCTGGATGTGAGCCAGCTGTGGCGTGACCGGGTGGAGGCCCTGCACACCGCCAGCTACAGCGGCGTTGAGCTGAGCCACATGTATGTGGACAACGCCGCCATGCAGCTGGTGCGCAATCCCCGCCAGTTCGACGTGCTGCTGACCAGCAACCTGTTTGGCGACATCCTCAGTGACGAAGCCGCGATGCTCAGTGGGTCCATCGGCATGCTCCCCTCAGCCTCCCTGGGCTCCAGCGGGCCGGGCCTGTTTGAGCCGATCCACGGTTCCGCCCCGGACATCGCCGGCCAAGACAAGGCCAACCCGATGGCCATGGTGCTCAGTGCCGCCATGATGCTGCGGGTGGGATTGCAGCAGGAGGCCGCTGCCACCGCCCTGGAGCAGGCGGTGGACCGGGTGCTGGCCCTCGGCCTGCGCACGGGGGATCTGATGGCGGACGGCTGCACCCTGGTGGGTTGCCGCGCCATGGGGGATCAGCTGCTGGCGGCCCTGGAGGCCTGAGCCGGGTCCGGCGACCTGCCAAACTCCCCCCAGTTCTGCTGATCCCGCGCATGTCGAAGCGTCACCCGGTTGTGTCCGTCACCGGTTCCTCCGGCGCAGGCACCAGCACCGTCAAACGGGCGTTTGAGCACATCTTCAAGCGCGAGGGCATCACCCCGGCCGTGGTGGAAGGCGACAGCTACCACCGCTACGAGCGCGGCCCCATGAAGGAGGCCATGGCCGCCGCCCTGGCCAAGGGCGAGAACTTCTCCCACTTCGGCCCCGAGGCCAACCTGTTCGACAAGCTCGAGGAGCTGTTCCGCACCTACGGCGAAACCGGCAGCGGCCAGAAGCGCTACTACCTCCACTCGGTGGAGGAGGCAGCCGAACACAACGCCCGCCTCGGCACCAACCTGGAGCCCGGCCAGTTCACCCCCTGGGAAACCATCCCCTCAGGCACCGACCTGCTCTTCTACGAAGGTCTGCACGGTGGCGTGAAGGGCAACGGCTACGACGTGGCGAGCCTGGCGGACCTGCTGGTGGGTGTGGTGCCGGTGGTGAACCTGGAGTGGATCCAGAAGATCGCCCGCGACAACAAGGAACGGGGCTACTCGGCGGAGGCCACCGTGGACACGATCCTGCGGCGCATGCCGGATTACATCAACCACATCTGCCCGCAGTTCAGCCAGACGGACATCAACTTCCAGCGGGTCTCCACCGTGGACACCTCGAATCCCTTCATGATTCGTGATATCCCCACGCCGGATGAGTCGTTCGTGATCATTCACTTCCGCAAGGGCGCCCGCGAGAAGTGGGGGATCGACTTCGCCTACCTGCTCGACATGATCCACGATTCGTTCATGTCGAGCCCCACCTCCATCGTGGTGAACGGCGGCAAGATGGGCTTCGCCATGGAACTGATCCTCACCCCGATCATCCACCGCATGATCGAGGAGAAAAAACTGGCCTGATGCACCACTGCGCCTAACCTGAGGTGCAACGGAGCCATTGGCCAGGCCCATTCCGTTCGCAGTACCACCGCCACAGGATTCCGTGAGGGATCCGCTGAACCGGAGGCTTCGGCCCCTCTCCTTCGTGATCCGAGGGGCGGGGGCTCTTCCCGCGTCTGCGGCGGCGCTCCAGCCCCGCTGGGACCGCATCAACAGCGCCGAGGCCATCAGCCGGGCCCGGCGCATCTACTACGCCTTTCTGGAGCACAGCGCCAGCGCCGCGGAGCCCCTGGGCATTGTGATGCCAGCGGAGAGCAGCGGTGGGCGTGTGGTCTACGAACTGCCGGTCCTGCTGCCGGAAGAACACTTCATTCCCATGGAGCTGGTGCGGGGACGGCCGGGACGTAACCGCCCGAACCGCAGCCCCTACCGGAGTTAATCCCTGGAGCCGGTCCCGTTGCCAGCAACCCCCCTGTCACCGCTCGCCCTTGCGCTGATCGCCCTGCTCGGGGCCTGCATCGGCAGCTTTCTCAACGTGGTGGCCTGGCGGCTGCCTCGGCAGGAATCGGTGGTGCGGCCCCGCAGCCACTGCCCCCACTGCGGCACCCAGCTGCGCTGGCAAGACAACGTGCCTGTCCTGAGTTGGTTGCTGCTGCGGGGCCGCTGCGCCCATTGCGGCGTCCCCATCAGCCTGCGCTATCCGGCGGTGGAGCTGCTGGTGGCTGGGCTGTTCGTGGCCACGGCCCTGGCCACCCCATCCGCCCTGGGGGGTGCAGCCTGGCCCTTACAACCACTCGCGGGCTGGCTGCTGGTGGTGCTGCTGGTGCCGCTGCTGCTGATCGACCTCGATCACCTCTGGCTGCCGGAACCCCTCTGCCGTTGGGGCGTGGTGCTGGGGCTGGTGATCACCGCCGCCGCCGGCTTCAGCCAGGGGGATGACCCGGGCCGCAGCCTGCTGTTCTGGCATCTGCTGGCGGCCAGCGCCGGGTTGCTGGCCTTTGAGGCCACCAGCGCCGCAGCCCAGCGGCTGCTGGGCAAACCGGCCCTGGGGCTGGGGGACGCCAAGCTGGCCGCCCTGCTGGGGGCCTGGCTGGGGCTCACCGGCCTGGGGCTGACGGTGCTCCTGGCGGTGTTCAGCGGCGCCCTGGTGGGCGTGATCGGCCTGGCCAGTGGCCGGCTGCAGCGCGGTCAGCCCTTTCCCTTCGGCCCGTTCCTGGCCGCCGGCGGCCTGGCGGTGTGGTGCGTCGGCAACGCCTTCTGGCTGCAACAACTCGGGGGCCTGCTGGGCTGGTCCGCCCTTTAATGGACTGACCTTCCCGTGTCATGGACACCGGCCCCCCGCATGTCCCTGTTCGACTGGTTTGCCGACCGCCGCAAGACCGCACCGGCGGTGCGCAACGCCCAGGAGGTGAATGAGGAGGACGGCCTCTGGAGCAAATGCCCGGAGTGCGGTCTGGTGGTGTATCGCAAGGATCTGGCGGCCAACGCCAGCGTCTGCAGCGGCTGCGGCTACCACCACCGCATCTTCAGTGAGGAGCGCATCCGTCTGATCGCCGATGAGGGCAGTTTTGAGCAGCTCGACGCCGACCTCTGCCCCACCGATCCGTTGGCCTTCAAGGACCGTCGCAGCTACGCCGATCGCATCCGCGACACCCAGCGCGCCACCGGCCTCAAGGATGGGGTGATCACCGGACTCTGCCGGGTGGAGGGGCGGCCCCTAGCCCTGGGGGTGATGGATTTCCGCTTCATGGGCGGCTCCATGGGCTCGGTGGTGGGGGAGAAACTCACCCGCCTGATCGAGGAGGCCACCGCCCGCCGCTACCCCGTGCTGATCGTCTGCGCCTCCGGCGGTGCCCGCATGCAGGAGGGGATGCTCTCGTTGATGCAGATGGCCAAGATTTCCGGCGCCCTCGACCGGCACCGTCAGGCCAACCTGCTCTACATCCCCCTGCTCACCCACCCCACCACCGGAGGGGTGACCGCCAGCTTCGCCATGCTCGGTGACCTGATCCTGGCGGAACCGAAAGCCTTAATCGGATTTGCCGGCCGACGCGTGATTGAGCAGACCCTGCGGGAAAAACTTCCCGAGGATTTCCAAACCGCCGAGTACCTGCGGGACCACGGCTTTGTGGATCACATCGTGCCCCGCACCAAGCTGCGCAGCACCCTGACCAGCCTGATGGCGATTCACGGCTGCGCCAAGCCGGTAGCCGCTTGAGGCGCCTGCTGGCGGCGCTCTGCGCCGTGATGCTGTTGCTGGCCTCCCCCGCCTGGGCCGGACCGGTCGACTGGCACGAGGTGGCCCAGGGCCCCGAGGGACGCCAGTGGTGGGATGCCGGCAGCCTGCGGATCAACCGCGATGGCAAC
>JBEIQU010000042.1:0-9555 GCA_040376355.1 Prochloraceae cyanobacterium
GCAGACCGATCACCTTGTGGTCGGTGCTGAAGCTCAGGTAGCGCAGCCAACCCTGGGGTTGCAGGGATGCGGGTGGTGGGCTCGCTGGTGAGAGGGTCAGGGTCATGACTGAATGGCCGTCGGGGCTGCGGGGGCTGGCGCTGGACTGTTCTGGGCCACCCAGTCGGCAAAGGTCTGGGGTTCGTCCACGATCACGGTGGAGCGCATGCCGCCGTGATACGGGCCGCAGAGCTCCGCGCAGACAATCGGATAGCGACCGGCCTTGGTGGCGGTGAAACTCAGCAGGGTGGGTTGGCCCGGGATGATGTCCTGCTTGAGGCGGAACTGCGGCACCCAGAAGGCGTGGATCACATCGTTGGCCTTCATGGTCAGGGCCACGGGTTGACCCACCGGCACATGCAGTTCACCGCTGGTGATGTCCGCTTCGGGGTAGTGGAAGATGAACGCGAACTGCATGGCCGTGACCTCAACCGGCAGGGTCGGTTCGCTGGCGTCTGCGCCCTGGGCCACCGGGCTGATGCCCGCCCAGGTGCGGCCTTCGGCAGCGTCGCCGTGCATGGCATGCATGCTGTGGTCGTTGAGCGGGGCCATGCCCCCCATGCGCTCGTAGATGTCGTAGCTGTAGATCCCCACGAACAGCACCACGATCGCGGGGATGGCAGTCCAGAGAATTTCAAGCGGCAAATTGCCTTCAATGGCAACCCCATCGCCGTGGTCACCGTTGACACGCCGAAAGCGCACCAGGCTGTAAACAATCAGCCCGGCAATCCCGATCAACAGGATCGTGCCAATGCTGAAGAGAACCTTGAAAAGTTCGTCGTAAACCGGTGCGTTGAGGCTGGCGTCCTCCGGCAGCAGGTTGATGTTCTGCCCCACCCAAAGCCCTGTGAGGACAAGGGCCATGCCGGCCAGGAGGGTCAAGATGGCGGCGGGAATCCGCATGGGCCCCGATGCTGATGGCCGCAGGCTAGGGAGATCTGCGCCCGGCGGTGCGGGGTTGTCGTCGCTTGCAGTAATTGGGGCTGTGGCGTGTGGGATTGCTCACCGAAACATCACTGTTGGTATCGCTCCTGGCCATGCCGAACGCACCGTTCACCCAAGCCGAATCTGATCGTTAGCGTGCTTTCAGTCGCGGTAGGAGCGGCCCATGACGACCACCGGACTGGGTTCGGCGAGCCCGCTGCGTGGACGCCTCGCGGCCCTCAGCGCCCACCTGCTGGTGGCCCTGGTGGCGCTGGTGGCGATCGGTGGTGCCACCCGCGTGATGGAGGCCGGCCTGGCCTGTCCGGATTGGCCGCTGTGTTACGGCACCCTGCTGCCCGGGCGGCAGATGAACCTGCAGGTGTTCCTGGAATGGTTCCACCGCCTCGACGCCTTCGTGGTGGGGGTGGGGCTGGTGGTGTTGGCGGCGGTGAGCTGCTGGTGCCGTCGCCAGCTGCCTGCGGCCATCCCCGGTCTCACCCTGGCCGCTGCTGCCCTGGTGGCCCTGCAGGGTCTGTTGGGGGCCCTGACGGTCACGTTGCTGTTGCCGTTTTCGGTGGTCACCGCCCATCTAGTGACGGCCCTATTGCTGGTGGCCCTTCTCAGCGCCTGTACGCAGGCTCTGCTGGTGGCTCCCTCGGAGCCGATGCATGGCCTCAAGTCTCAACCGGGGTTGGCATCCGCCTGGCCATGGTTCACCGCGGCGGCGGCGTTGGTGGTGTTGGCCCAGTGCGCCCTTGGGGGGCTGATGGCCAGCCAATGGGCGGCGGGCTCCTGTCTGGCCTCCGGTGATGGATGCGGCTGGCTGTTGGCCCACCGCCTTGGCGCCCGTGCGGCGGGTCTGCTGGTGCTGGTGCTGGCGGGGTTGAGCCTCTGGCGTCGCCCCCAGGAGCGGCCCCTGGCGGCCCTGGCGGCCGCTTTGGTGCTGGGTCAGATCGTGCTCGGGGTGTTGGCCCTGCGCCTCAGCCTCAGCGTTCCCGCCGTCACCGTGGCCCATCAGATCGGCGCTGCCCTGCTGGTGGCGGTGCTGGCTGCCCTGGTGGTGCGCAGCGCCATGGCTTCCTTTGCCCCTCGCCTGAACGGCCATGGTTAGTGCTCCCGCCGTGAGCGCCGCTGCTGCGGCGCCCCTCAGCCGTGAACAGGTGGTTCCCTCCCGGGCCAAGCTGCGGCTGCCGGCCTGGTTGGAGATTGCCAAGCCGCGGCTGATCCCCCTGCTGCTGGCCACCACCCTTGGGGGTATGGCCCTGTCGGAGGGGTGGCCCCTGCCGCCCCTCCGCCTCGCCTGCACCCTCGGAGGCGGGGCCCTCGCCGCCGCCTCCGCTGGGGTGCTCAATTGCCTCTGGGAACAGGAGCTCGACGGGCGCATGCTGCGCACCAGTGGTCGTGCCCTGCCCTCCGGGCGGTTGTCGATGGGCACCGCCTTTGCCATCGCCGTGGCCCTGGCCCTGGCGGCCGGCACCCTGCTGGTGGGGGGCGTGAACTGTCTGGCGGCCAGCCTGTCGTTGCTGGGCCTGTGCAGCTACGTGCTGCTCTACACGGTGCTGCTGAAGCCCCGCACCCCGCAAAACATTGTGATCGGCGGGGTGGCCGGAGCCATCCCGCCCCTGGTGGGGGCCGCCGCCGCCAGCGGCCATCTCGGCCTCGGGAGCTGGTGGCTGTTCGCCCTGGTGATGGCCTGGACCCCGGCTCACTTCTGGGCCCTGGCCCTGCTGTTGAAGGACGACTACCGCGCCGTTGGCATCCCGATGCTGCCGGTGGTGAAGGGCAGTGCCGTCACCGCACGCAGCATCGGCGTGTATGCCTGGGCCACGGTGCTGCTCAGCCTGCTGGGGGTGTGGACCCTGCCCAGCGGGGGATTGCTCTACGGCCTGCTGCTGTTGCCCTTCAATGCCCGGCTGCTGCAGATGGCCTGGGGGTTGCTGCGCCAGCCGGACGACCTGCAGCGGGCCAAGGGGCTCTTCCGCTGGTCGATTCTCTATCTATTCGGCCTGTGCCTGCTGCTGCTGCTGGCGCGCCTGCCGGCGGGGGATCAGTTCAGCCGCCAGGGGTTGGATCTGCTGGCGCTCCTGGGGTCCGGCGGCTCAGCCTCCACCCTTGGGGCACCCCTGGTGGGGTGAGCTTTCTAGATTCGAGCCTCGTTGGGCCGAAGGGGTTAGCAGCGGTGCAGGGTGCGGGTGCCAGTCCGGTGATTGAGCTGCAGGACGTCCGCAAGCGTTTTGGCAAGGGCGACCGGGCGGTGGAGGCCCTGCAGGGCCTGGATCTGGCGGTGCCTCCGGGCAGCCTGTATGGCCTGCTTGGGCCCAACGGGGCCGGCAAGACCACCGCGCTGCGGATCCTGGCCACCCTGCTGGCCCCCTGCAGCGGTGTGGTGCGGGTGGCGGGTCTGGATGCCCTGGCCGATCCCCGTGCCGTGCGCGAGCGCCTGGGCTATGTGGCCCAGGAGGTGGCGCTGGACAAAATTCTCAGCGGCCGGGAGTTGCTGGCCCTGCAGGGCGATCTGTATCACCTGCCCCGCGATCAGCGCGATGGGCGGATCCGTGAGCTGATCGGCCTGCTGGGGATGGAGGGCTGGATCGACCGCCGCTGCGGCACCTATTCCGGGGGCATGCGTCGGCGCCTCGACCTGGCCTCCGGCCTGCTGCACCGTCCCCAGGTGCTGGTGCTGGATGAGCCCACCGTGGGCCTCGACATCGAAAGCCGTGCCGCCATCTGGCAGGTGCTGCGGCAGCTGCGTGATCAGGGCACCACGGTGCTGCTCAGCAGCCACTACCTGGAGGAGGTGGATGCCCTCGCGGACCACCTGGCGATCATCGAAGACGGCCGCGTGATCGCCGCCGGTCGGCCCCAGGAGCTCAAGGCCGCCCTGGGGGGGGACCGGGTCACCCTGCGGGTGCGGGAATTCAGCGATGAGCCCGAGGCCCTGCGGGTGCAGCAGCTGGTGCAGGGCTGCCCGGGGGTGCGCCAGGTGGTGGTGAACCGCGCCCAGGGCTATTCCCTCAACCTGGTGGTGGAGCACGACGGCGTGGTGGAGCAGCTGCGCCGGCAGCTCAGCGAGGCCGACCTGCCGGTGTTTGCCCTGGCCCAGAGCCGCCCCAGCCTCGATGACGTCTATCTGCAGGCCACCGGCCGCACCCTGATGGATGCGGAGCTGGCGGTGGCCGGCAGCCGTGACCCCAAGGCGGAGCGCAAACAGGCCATGCGTTGATCAGCCCGTTCCTGTCGTTCTGTCGTTTTTCCCCGTCATGACCAGCGCCGCCCCGTCCCTGCTCAGCCCCGAGGCCAGCCAGCAGCCCCCACGCTCGGCGGCGGCGGACCTGGCCCAGGAGACTTTCGCCCTCTGCCGGCGCCTGTTCCTGCAGCTGCTGCGCCGACCCTCCACCCTGGTGGCCGGCGTGCTGCAGCCGTTGATCTGGCTGGTGCTGTTTGGGGCCCTGTTTGCCAATGCCCCGGCCGGTCTGTTGCCTGATGGCCTCAGTTATGGACGCTTTCTGGGGGCGGGGGTGATCGTGTTCACCGCCTTCAGCGCCGCCCTCAATGCCGGCCTGCCGGTGATGTTCGACCGGGAATTCGGATTTCTAAATCGCCTGCTGGTGGCACCGCTGCGCTCCCGCAGCTCGATCGTGCTGGCTTCGGTGCTGTACATCACGGCCCTGAGCCTGGTGCAAAGCCTGGCGATCATGGCCACCGCGGCCGCCCTGGGTTACGGCTGGCCCGGGGGTAGCGGTTTGCTGCTGGTGCTGGTGACCCTGCTGCTGCTGGTGTTCGCCGTGACCGGCCTCAGCCTCGGCCTGGCCTTCGCGTTGCCGGGCCATATCGAATTGATCGCGGTGATCTTTGTGGCCAACCTGCCGCTGCTGTTCGCCAGCACCGCCCTGGCGCCGCTGTCGTTCATGCCCCCCTGGTTGGGGTGGCTGGCGGCCCTGAATCCCCTTACCTTCGCGATTGAACCGATTCGGGCCGCCTATGCGGGCCAGTTCTCCCTCTCCGCCGTGGTGTTGCAGGCCCCCTATGGGGATGTCACCGCCAGCGGTTGCCTGGGGGTGCTGGCGCTGCTGGCGGTGGGCCTGTTTCTGCTGATCCGTCCGTTGTTGGATCGCAAGCTCTCCTGACATCCCCCGCCGTGACCCCGCGCCCCGTCCCCACCCCGTCTCCCCAAGCCCGTCGCCAGGCCCACCTCGGGGCGTTGCGCGAGGCCTTGGCTCAACGGGATCCCTTGGCGGTGGAGCGGCTGCTGGGCCAGTGGGTGCATCGCCACGGCCATCCAGCCCTGGAGGCCCTGCTGTTGGACCTCCAGCAAGCTGATTCCGCGGCCATGGCCTGGTGGCAGGGCCGCGATGGCCAGGCGCCGAGGGTCCCTGCAGCGCCGCCCCAGCCCAGTCCGGCAGTTCCCAGGGCCACCAGCGTTTCCCAGTCCAACCCTCCCCAGTCCAACCCGGAGCTGGCCCGTCTGCGTTCCTGGCTGCCGGATCGGGTGGAGCGCCGCCGTGCCGCTTGATCGCCAGGGCCTTCAGGGCGGCTTGATTGTGTCGGTGCAGGCGCCGGAGGGCTCGCCCATGCGCCACAACGATGTGATCGCGGCCATGGCGGAGGCCAGCCTCAACAACGGCGCCATTGGGGTGCGACTGGAGAGCCCGGAGCACATTGGGGCCGTGCGCCGCCGCTGCCCCGAGGCCCTGATCATTGGCCTCTGGAAGCGCACCTTTGCCGATAGCGCCGTTTACATCACCCCCGGCTGGGAGGAGATTCGGGCGGTCTGGGCCGCTGGCGCCGATGTGGTCGCCCTGGATGCCACGGATCGCCCCCGCCCCGAGGGCCAGGATCTGGCGGCGCTGATCCGCCGAGCCCGTGAGGAGCTGCACGCTCCGCTGATGGCCGATGTGGACAGCGTCGCCAATGGATTGCGAGCCGCCGAGCTGGGTTGCCAGTGGGTGGGCACGACCCTGTACGGCTACACCGAAGCCACCGCCTCTGAATCCCCGCCGGCCTGGGGGCTGTTGCCGCAGCTGCGGCAGCAGCTTCCCCTGGAGACCCTGTTGATCTGCGAAGGCGGCATCTCCAGCCCCCAGCAGGCCCGTCAGGCCCTAGAGGGGGGTGCCGATGCGGTGGTGGTGGGCACCGCCATCACCGGCGTGGATCTGCAGGTGGCTGCGTATCGGCGCCAACTCAGCACCTAGGCAAACGCCAGGGTCAAAGACCAGAGCCAAGGGCCAGAGCGGGATCTGGTGCGGCTCCGAAGGGAAGCTGAAGCCTGGGGGAGTGCCGCCGGAATCGCCACACACTGGGGTGGTCTCGCCGGTCCCGCCGGTCCCGTTTCACGGAGGTGTGCCGTGGCCTCTCCGCGCCTGCTCTCCCTGCTGCCCGTCGCCCTAGGGGGCCTATTGCTCACCACAACTCCGGTGGTGGGGATGTCCGTCGACGACCTTCAGGCCCTCAACCGGGAGCTGGGTCGCCTGTGCAGTGATCCGCCGCGGCAGGCCCTCGCGGTCTGCCGCATTCACGCCCGCTTGGTGCGGGCCATGTAAGGGGGCTTTGACGGCCAGGTGCCCCGCGGATCACATCATCCCGGGCATGCCCATGCCACCCATGCCACCCATGCCACCCATTCCGCCCATGCCACCCATGTCGCCACCAGGCGCGGCTGCGGGGGGCTCGGGCTTGTCGGCGATCACCGCCTCCGTGGTGAGCAGCAGCGAGGCGATCGAGACGGCGTCCTGCAGGGCCAGGCGCACCACCTTGGCGGCATCGAGGATGCCGGCAGCCAGAAGGTCTTCGTAGCTGCCGGTGGCGGCATTGAAGCCCTTGCCGCTGCGGCGCACCTCATCGGCCACCAACGTGCCGTCGAAGCCGGCGTTGCTGGCGATCTGATGCAGGGGTTCCGCCAGGGCGCGCTGCACGATGCTCACGCCGGTGCGCTCGTCGCCACTGAGGCCCGCCGCCAGGGTGTCGAGCTCACCGGCCAGCTGCAGCAGGGTGGAGCCACCGCCGGCCACGATGCCTTCCTCCACCGCTGCCCGCGTGGCGTTGAGGGCATCTTCGATGCGCAGCTTTCGGTTGCGCAGTTCGGTTTCGGTGGGGGCACCCACCTTGATCACGGCCACGCCTCCGGCCAGCTTGGCAACCCGCTCGCTCAGCTTTTCGCGGTCGTAATCCGACTCGGTGTTGTCGAGTTCGCGCTTAATGGCGGCGATGCGGTCGGCCACGGCCCCCTGGTGCTCGCCGGTGGCCACGATCGTGGTGTCGTCCTTGCTGATGGTGACCCTGCGCACGCTGCCGAGATCATCGAGGCTGACCTTGTCGAGGGTCATGGCCCGGTCTTCACTCACCAGGGTGGCGCCGGTGAGGATGGCGATGTCCTGGAGCATGGCCTTGCGGCGATCGCCAAAGCCCGGTGCCCGCACGGCCGCAACCTGCAGCACGCCGCGGTTCTTGTTCACCACCAGGGTGGCCAGGGCTTCGCCATCCACCTCTTCCGCCAGGATCACCAGCGGCTTGCCGGCGCGGGACACCGCCTCCAGCACCGGCACCAGATCGTTGATGGCGCTGACCTTGCGGTCGGTGATCAGCAGCAGGGCGTTGTCGAATTCGCAGACGCGGCGATCGTTGTCTGTGACGAAATAAGGGGAGCTGTAGCCGCGGTCGAAGGCCATGCCCTCGGTGATCTCCAGCTCGGTGGCCAGGCTCTTGCTTTCCTCCACGGTGATCACGCCGTCGACGCTCACCGTGTCCATGGCCTCGCTGATCATGCGGCCCACTTCCTCATCGCCACCGGAGCTCACGGTGGCCACCTGACGAATGGCGTCGCCCGCCACGGCAGTGGCCCGGGCCTCGATCCCGCGCACCACCTGGGCCACCGCCAGGTCCATGCCTCGGCGCAGCATCACGGGGCTGGCGCCGGCGGCGACGTTGCGCAGGCCTTCACGGGTCATGGCCTGGGCCAGCACCGTGGCGGTGGTGGTGCCATCACCGGCCTTGTCCTTGGTCTTGGTGGCCACCTGCAGCAGCAGCTTGGCGCCGAGGTTTTCGAACGGATCCTCCAGTTCGATCTCCTTGGCGATGGTCACGCCGTCGTTGACCACGTCGGGGGCGCCGAACTTCTTCTCGAGCACCACGTTGCGCCCCTTGGGGCCGATGGTCACTTTGACCGCATCGGCGAGGGCGTTGACGCCCCGCTCGAGGGCGGCGCGGGAGGCATCGGAAAAGGAGAGCAGCTTGGCCATCGCAGGGGCTGATCAGGTGCAGATGGCCACAGGCTCCCATGGCGCCGGCACCCTTGGCTGGTGGGGAAAGCCGAATGATCCAGGCTGGCCCCAGTGCAGGGGCCGGTAGGGCTCGATAGGGTTCGCCCCATGGAGGACAGCATCAGCGACGCCCTGGCGGAGGGGATCAATGCCGGCCTGTCGGGTCAGCTGGGCGATGTGTTGTTGGCGGACCCCAGCGCCGGCAGCAATGTGATGGCCTTTCTGCTGGTGGCCGGCCTGGGGCTGGGGATGGCCCTGATCTATGTGCCCCTGCGGGTGTTTCTGACGGTGACGGCCCGCAGCCGACGGCTGCGGCTGTTGCAGCGCATCCGCCGGCTGCGTGAAGAGCTTGCCCAGCCCGTGCAGCCCTAACGCATCACCATGCCGCCATCCACCTGCAGCACCTGCCCGGTCATGTAGGCGGCGGCGGGGTCGGCCGCCAGGAAGCGCACGGCGCTGGCCACCTCCGCCGGCTGCCCCATGCGGCCCAGGGGAATGGCGGCCAGGATCGGTTCCTTGTCGAGTTCGGCGGTCATGTCGCTCTCGATGAAGCCCGGTGCCACGGCATTCACGGTGACGCCGCGGCTGGCGAACTCGGCGGCGCTACTGCGGGTGAGGCCGATGACGCCGGCTTTGGCGGCGCTGTAGTTGGCCTGGCCCGGATTGCCCATCAGGCCCACCACGGAGGTGATGTTGATGATCCGGCCGCTGCGGGCCTTGAGCATCGAGCGGCTCACGGCGCGGGTGCAGAGGAACACGCCGGTGAGGTTGAGGTCGATCACGCTCTGCCAGTCGGCGCTCTTCATGCGCATCAGCAGGCCGTCGCGGGTGATGCCAGCGTTGTTCACCAGCACATCGAGGCACCCTTCCTTCTCCAGCACCGCCTTCACCAGGCCTTCCACCTGCTCTTCATCGGCCACGTTGGCCTGCAGGGCCCAGGCCTTGCCGCCAGCAGCCGTGATCTCTGCCACCACCGCCTCAGCTGCGGCTGGTGAGCTGGCGTAGTTCACAACCACCGTGGCGCCCGCAGCGGCCAGTTCCTTGGCGATGGCGGCGCCGATGCCGCGGCTGGCGCCGGTCACCAGGGCAACTTGGCCGGTGAGGGGAGTGGCGTCTGCCATGGCTCGGGGTAGGGCTCCAGTCGAGCGAGCGTAGATCTGCGCCCTGGCTGGGGTTCAGGCCGGCATGCTTTCCACGCCAGCCAGGGCGCTCCCGAGCAGATCGCCGAAGCGTTGCAGCTGCTGTTTGCTGCCCATCACTACCAGCAGTTGCCCCGGCGCCAAGCGCACGTTGCCGCCGGGGTTAGCCAGCAGGGGTTCCGGCGCGCCGCTGCTGA
>JBEIQU010000125.1:0-5352 GCA_040376355.1 Prochloraceae cyanobacterium
GCCGAGGAATTCGAAAGCATCTTCTCGGTGCTGCGCCGCGGTGATGTGCTGCTGCACCACCCCTTCGATCTGTTCTCCACCTCCGTGGAGGAGTTCATCAGCCAGGCCGCCGATGACCCCTCGGTGCTCGCCATCAAGATGACGCTCTACCGGGTGTCGAAGGATTCACCGATCATCGCCGCCCTGATCCGCGCCGCCGAAAACGGCAAGCAGGTGATGGCCCTGGTGGAGCTCAAGGCCCGCTTCGATGAAGACAACAACATCCAGTGGGCCCGCCAGCTGGAGCGCTCCGGCGTGCACGTGGTGTACGGGGTGATCGGCCTCAAGACCCACACCAAGATCACGCTGGTGGTGCGCAAGGAAAAGGAGAAACTGCGCAGCTACTGCCACATCGCCACCGGCAACTACAACTCCCGCACCGCCCAGCTCTACACCGACCTGGGGCTGCTCTCCGCCCGCCCCGAACTGGGACAGGACCTGGCGGAACTGTTCAACTACCTCACCGGCTTCTCCAAACAGCAGAACTTCCGCAAGCTGCTGGTGGCCCCGGTGACCCTGCGCCATCGCATGCAGGAGCTGATTCAACGGGAAACCGAGCACGCCCGTGCGGGGCGGCCCGCCGCCATCAAGGCCAAGATGAATGCCCTGGTGGATCCGGCGATCATCGCCCTGCTCTACGAAGCCTCCCAGGCCGGCGTGGAGATCGATCTGGTGGTGCGCGGCATGTGCAGCCTGCGGCCGGGCTTGGAGGGCGTCAGCGACAACATCCGCGTGAGCAGCGTGATCGGTCGCTTCCTCGAACACTCACGCCTGTTCTGGTTTGCCAATGGCGGCAGCGATGAGATGTACATCGGCAGCGCCGATTGGATGGCCCGCAACCTGGATCGCCGCGTGGAGGCAGTGGTGCCCATTGAAGATCCGGAACTGCACGCACGGCTGCTGCGCCTGATCAACACGTACCTGAGCGACAACAGCACCGCCTGGGACATGCAGGCCGATGGCAGCTTCAGCCGCCGCATTCCTGAAGACGAAAGCATCGCCGTACAGGCCAGCTTGATGGCCGGTTGGAGACATGGACTGAGCAACGACGACGACGCGCCGTAACGCCCACTACAAAAGCTAAGAAAATCAAACGAAAAGACTGCGGCAAGTCTTCCAATTCGCCGTGTTCTGTTGATGGTGGTAGTGCTACATTCCGGCCAACCATTTACGGAGCCTGGGGCATGGGCGCACCTCAACACTCCACATCCCCTGAGTTGCCCGCAACGTCCCGCTCCCAAGCATCCAACCAACCCGCCAGGATCGCAGCACCGATGGAGTCCTCAGACGCCCGCGCTTCCCAGCGAAATGCAAACAGATCAACCACCCGAAACGCCGCATCCAAACAGAGCGGTCGCCTCAGTGCTGATTCGATCGGCTGGTATCTGAGCAACATCGGCCGCGTGCCCCTGCTCACCCCCGCCGAAGAAATCGAGCTGGCCCACCATGTGCAGGCCATGAAGCGGCTGCAAGCACTGCCCGCTGAGCAACTCACACCGCGCCAAAACCATCAGATCCGGATGGGCACCCGGGCCCGCGATCGCATGATGGCCGCCAACCTGCGCTTGGTGGTGAGCGTGGCCAAGAAGTATCAGAACCAGGGCCTCGAACTGCTCGACCTGGTGCAAGAAGGGGCGATCGGCCTGGAGCGGGCCGTCGACAAGTTCGATCCCGCCATGGGCTACAAATTTTCCACCTATGCCTACTGGTGGATTCGCCAAGGCATGACGCGCGCCATCGACAACAGCGCCCGCACCATTCGTCTGCCGATCCACGTGAGCGAAAAGCTCTCCAAGATGCGGCGCATCACCCGCGAACTCTCCCATCGCTTCGGCCGTCAGCCCAATCGTCTGGAAATGGCCCATGCCATGGGCATGACCCCCGATGAACTGGAGGAGCTGATCGCCCAGAGCGCCCCCTGCGCCTCCCTCGATGCCCACGCCCGCGGTGACGACGACCGCAGCACCCTCGGGGAACTGATTGCCGACCCCAACAGCAATGAATCCATGGATGGCATGGATCGCAGCCTGCAAAAGGAGCACCTCGGCACCTGGCTGTCCCAGCTCAATGAGCGGGAGCGCCGCATCATCGAACTGCGCTTCGGCCTGGCGGGCCAGGAGCCCCTGACGCTGGCGGAAATCGGCCGTCAGATCAATGTCTCCCGCGAGCGGGTTCGGCAGTTGGAATCGAAGGCGCTGCTGAAGCTGCGCCTGATGACCAACTACCAACAGGCCGCCTGAACCCGGCGCCGCTGCTGGGGGTTGCCGTCGTCGCAGCCTGGCTCGCCGTTGTGGTGGCTATGGCTCTGGTGGTGCGCCGTCGCTGGCCCCAACAGCGGGAATGGAGCCGGAAACTGGTGCACATCGGCACCGGGCCGGTGGTGCTGTTGGCCTGGGCCTTCGGCATCGGCCGGGAGATCGCCCTACCGGTGGCGCTGTTGGTCACCGCCGCCACGGCCCTCAACCACCGGCTGCAGTTGCTGCCGGCCGTGGAGGACGTGGGTCGCCGCAGCTACGGCACCGTCGCCTACGGCGCGTCGATCGCCGTGCTACTGGCCCTGTTCTGGCCGCAGCAACCCCTGGCGGTGGCCGCCGGGGTGCTGGTCATGGCCTTCGGGGATGGCCTGGCGGGGCTGGTGGGCCCGGCCCTGCCCTCACGGCGTTGGCAGCTCTGGGGTCAGACCAAATCCCTGGCGGGCACCGGCTGCATGCTGATCGCAGCGTTACTCGTGCTGGTGCTGCTCACGGTCCTGGCAACGGCGAGTGGCCAAACGGCTCCACCCCTGCAGGCCTGCCTCGGATTGGCGGTGCTCGCCACGGCCCTGGAGCAGTGGAGCGTGTTCGGCATCGACAACCTGAGCGTGCCCGTGCTCACCGGGATGCTGTGGAGCCAGTGGAGCGGCTGAGACGCCTCACACCAAAGCCACAGGCTGGGTTTGGGCGCTGGCCACGGCTCCGGCCAGCTCCTGCAGCAGCTCCCGGGTGGTGCCCAGATCAATGCAGGCATCGGTGATGCTCTGGCCGTAGGTGAGCTGGGAGAGATCGGCTGGGATTTTCTGGTTGCCCGCCACCAGATGGCTCTCGATCATCACGCCCATCACATGGCGGCTGCCGCTGCGCAGCTGCTCGGCCACCTGGGCGGCCACCTCCCCCTGACGGCGGTAGTCCTTGTTGGAGTTGCCGTGGCTGCAATCCACCATCACCCGAGCCGGTAGCCCCTCCTTCTCCAGGGCGGCGGCGGCGCTCTCAATCGCTTCAGCGTGGTAGTTGGTGCCCTGTTTGCCGCCGCGCAGCACCAGGTGGCCATCGGGGTTGCCAGTGGTGGTCACGATCGCGGCGTGCCCCTCCTGGTTGATGCCCAGGAAATTGTGGGGACGGGCCGCCGCCTCCATGGCGTTGATGGCGGTGATGGCACTGCCATCGGTGCCGTTCTTGAAACCGATCGGCATCGACAGCCCCGAGGCCATCTCCCGGTGGGTCTGGCTCTCGGTGGTGCGGGCGCCGATGGCGGTCCAGCTGATCAAATCAGCGATGTACTGGGGCACCACCGGATCCAGCAATTCCGTGGCGGCGGGCAGCCCCATGTCCGCCAGGTGCAGCAGCAGGCCACGGGCCAGCCGCAGGCCGGTGTTGATGTCGTAGCTGCCGTCGAGGTGGGGATCGTTGATCAGCCCTTTCCAGCCCACGGTGGTGCGCGGCTTCTCGAAATACACCCGCATCACCACCTCCAGCTGATCGCGGTGGCGGCGGTGCTCCTCCGCGATGGCGGCGGCGTACTCCTGGGCCGCCTGCACGTCGTGCACCGAGCAGGGGCCCACGATCACTAGCAGGCGCGAATCCTCACCCCGCAGGATGGCCTTGATCCGCTCGCGGGCTTCGCGCACCGTGGCGGCCGCCGTCTCCCCCAACGGCAATTCGCCGTGCAAGAGGGAGGGCGCCACCAGCGGCCGCGTTTCCACCACGTGGAGATCGGAGGTGGGGATCATGCCGGCAGCCGCAGGGCAACGCAGGGGACAGACCAGCCTAAAAGCCCGATTGCAGCCGTTGTCACCAGAACTGGGGGGGGTGGCAAAGAACAATGGGTGTCACGTCACAGTTCGTCAGGTCCCCCAGGACCCCTGCGCCGATGGTTGCCAGCAGCTTCCTGTCCGAATACCGCACCGCCGCCGCGGAACGGGAAGCCCAGGGGGTGCCGGCCCTGCCGCTCACCGCCCCCCAAACCGAGGCCCTCACCGAGCTGCTGGCGGCCCCGCCCACCGGCGAAGAGGCCTTCCTGCTGCATCTGCTCAGTGAACGCATCCCCCCGGGGGTGGATGAGGCCGCCTATGTGAAGGCCAGCTGGCTCAGCGCCGTGGCCCAGGGCACCGCCACCAGCCCCCTGGTGAGCCCTGTGGAGGCGGTTCAGCTGCTAGCCACCATGATCGGCGGCTACAACGTCGGCGCCCTGATTGCGCTGCTCTCCAGCCCTGACGCCAGCATCGCCGAGGCCGCCGCCACAGGGCTCAGCCGCACCTTGCTGGTGTACGACGCCTACAACGATGTGCTGGAACTGGCGGCCTCCAACCCCTACGCCCAGCAGGTGATCGACAGCTGGGCCGCCGCCGCTTGGTTCACCGCCAAGCCGGAGCTGCCGGCGGAAATCACCGTGACAGTGTTCAAGGTGGAGGGCGAAACCAACACCGACGACCTCTCCCCCGCCACCCACGCCACCACCCGGCCGGACATCCCGCTCCACGCCATGGCGATGCTGGAGACCCGCATGCCCGGCGGCCTGGAGCAGATCGCCCAGCTGAAGCAGAAGGGGTACCCCGTGGCTTATGTGGGCGACGTGGTGGGCACCGGCAGCTCCCGTAAATCCGCCATCAACTCGGTGCTCTGGCACACCGGCACCGACATCCCCCATGTGCCCAACAAGCGCAGTGGCGGCGTGGTGCTGGGGGGCAAGATCGCGCCCATCTTCTTCAACACCGCCGAGGACTCCGGCGCCCTGCCGATCGAATGCGATGTCACCGGTCTGAGCAGCGGTGATGTGATCACCATCCGCCCCTACGCCGGCACGATCGAGCGGGCCGCCGGTGAAGCCAAGGCCGGGGAGATCGTGGCGCGCTTCGAGCTCAAGCCCAGCACGATCACCGATGAGGTGCGCGCCGGCGGCCGCATCCCCCTGCTGATCGGCCGCTCCCTCACCGACAAGGTGCGCGCCCAGCTGGGTCTACCCGCCAGCGACCTGTTCATCCGCCCCACCGCCCCGGCCGACAGCGGCAAGGGCTTCACCCTGGCCCAGAAGATGGTGGGCAAGGCCTGCGGCCTGGCC
>JBEIQU010000190.1:0-3984 GCA_040376355.1 Prochloraceae cyanobacterium
CCAGGTGGAGGAGCAGTTCATAGCGCTCCGGATGGGCGCTGTCTGGGCATTGCTCCAGGCCCTGCTGCAGCAGGGCGATACCCCGTTCCCGGTTGCCCTCCGCCACCTCGAGGCTGCCCAACTTGGCGCAGGCGTAGGGATCCCCCGGGCGGCGCTCCAGCTCCGCCTCCATGGCGGCCCGCAGCCGTTGGGCCTTGTTGCCCTGGGCCAGCAGCTCCGGGCGGTAGCCGTCGTGCAGCAGGGCCGGCTCCGGGCAATCGGCGATCCGCCAGTGGGGTTCGCGCTGCAGCAGCTCCGCCACGCTGTCATCCACCATCGAGTGGTAGGCGCGGCTCCACTGGATCGCCGGGTGGCGGCGGAACAGCCGGCTCACATTGGAATAGGGCGACTGGGCGGCCCCCCGTTCATGGCGCAGCAGGTTGATCAGCAGCACGTCCGGTTGGGCCATCAGGGCCCGCAGGGGTGCCCAGGCTTCCGGCCGCAGCCGTTCATCGGCATCGAGCACCAGCACCCAGTCGCCGCTCACCCATTGCAGGGCCTGGTTGCGGGCGGGGGCAAAGTCGCCGGGCCACGCGATCTGCTCCACCCGCGCCCCAAGGGCCTGGGCCCGCGCCACGGTGTCATCGCTGGAGCCGGTGTCCACCACCACCAGCTCATCGGCAAAGCCCTGCACCGAGCGCAGGCAGTCCTCGATTTGTGCGGCCTCATCCCGCACGATCATCGAGAGGCTGAGCATGATGGTCGCCCGGTGGCACAGGGCCCGAGGTTAGTGGCGTTCAGTCCGTGAAGCCCCCCTCCAGGGCGCTGGCCGAGAGGCCCAGCCGCTGCAGCAGCACCGCCTGGGCCTCCGGCATCTGCCCGGGGCTGTAGGCGGCCGGCAGCTGCGGCGGCAGCAGCGGCCGCAGGGCCTGCCATAGGTAGGGGCTGCCATAGACCGCCAGCCCCGCCAGCCGCTGTGCGGCCAGGAGTTGCTGCACCACGGCGGGCCAGGGTTCCTCGCCGCCGGCGCTGCCGCGGAAGGGATTGCCGCGCACGAACAGCTGCAGCAGCACCGGCCCCTCCCCCAGGCGCTCCAGGGCCAGGGGGGCCTGGGGATCCCCGCTCCAGGGGCTGGGGCTGAGGCCGTCGATCAGGCGGCTCTGGAAGCCGGCGGCCGACGGGCGCAGCAGGGCCGGAGCTCGGGCCGGCAGCTGCGGGCTGTTGAGCTGGCTATCCAGCCGGATCAGATTCACCCCGGGGCCCTGGGGCAGCGGCCCGTTGCCGCTGAGCTCCAGGCTGAGCTCGAGTAGTTCGGCCGCCAGCTGCCGCTCCTGCGGCGTCACCAGCTGCGCGAGGTCCGCCAGCAGGGTGTTGAGGGTGGCGTCGCGCGGCTCGCGATCGGACTGGCACTGGGCCAGTGCCTGTTGGCGCCGCTCCAGGCTGGCCTGCAGCCGTTCGCGGCTGATGCGGCCGTCCTCCACGGCCCGTTGCAGCCCATCAAGGGCCGCCTCGGCATCGGCGGGCATCAGGATCAGGTCGGCCCCGGCGCTGAAGGCCAGCACCGCCGCCTCCGCGGCGCCGTACTGGGCGCTGATCGCCTCCATCACCAGCGCATCGGTGACCACCAGCCCCGTAAAGCCCAGCTGGCGCCGCAGCAGGCCGGTGAGCACGGGCTCCGACAGGGTGGCGGGGCGCTCGGGATCCAGCGCCGGCAACTGCAGGTGGGCGGTCATCACCGAGGCCACCCCCGCGGCGATGGCCGCCTGGAAGGGGGGCAGCTCCACCGCCTCCAGGCGCTCCCGGCCATGGGGGATCAGCGGCAAGGCCAGGTGCGAGTCGGTGCTGGTGTCGCCGTGGCCCGGGAAATGCTTGGCGCAGGCCAGCACCCCTTCGGCCTGGCAGCCCCGCAGGAAGGCGGAGGCCAGGGCGGAGGCCGCCGGCACGGATTCGCCCCAGGCCCGCACGTTGATCACCGGGTTGGCGGGGTTGTTGTTGACGTCGCAGACGGGGCCCAGCACCCAATTCAGCCCCAGCAGCCGCGCCTGGCGTCCCGTGCAGCGCCCATACCGCTCCGCCAGCCCTTCGGCCCGCTGCGGATCCACCCCATGCAGACGCCCTAAGGCCAGTGGCGGCACCAGCCAGCTGGCCCCCTCAAAGCGCTGACCCACGCCCTCTTCCACATCGGCGCAAAGCAGCAGCGGTTGGCGCGCCCAGTGCTGCAGCTGCTCACAGCGCAGGCGCAGTTCCTCGGCACTGCCCCCCAACAGGATCACCCCGCCCACCCCCTGCTCCAGCAAGCGGCGCAGCTCGCCGTTGGTGAGTTCCCAGCGGGGATAGCGCCGTTGACCATCGCGGCTGTGGCCGCTGCCGCGCACCACCAGCAGGCTGGCCAGTTGCCGGCGCAGTGCGGAGCTAGGGGGCGCCATCGCTGCCCAGGTCGCTGCCCTCCGGAATCTCGCCCCGCTCCTGGCGCTGCTGTTCCAGCTGGTTCAGCAGGCCCAGCACCGAGGTGCCTTTCTCGATGCCCCGATCGAGCTGGAACACCACCTCCGGCGTGCGGCGCATGTTCAGGCGCCGGCTCAGTTCCCCCTTCACATAGCTGGCGGCCGAGCGCAGGCCCGCCAGGGTCTGTTGCTGGGCGTCCGCACTGCCGTAGACGCTCACGAAGATCTTGCAGTGCTGCAGATCACCGGCCACCTCCACGTTGGTGACGCTCACCATCCCCAGGCTGACCCGCTCATCCTTGATGCCGCTCACCAGCAGCTCGCTCACCTCGCGGCGGATCAGGGCCGCCACCCGCTCGACGCGCCTGCCCTGGGCCATCGCTACGCGCTCACATCTGTGCTCACCATGGCACGCAGGATCAGGCTCAGACTCAACAATCCGCTCACCAGGGCTCCCACCAGGGCCACGGCGGTGACTGGGTTGCTGCGGCGCTGGGCCAGGGGTTCAAACACGGAGTTGGCCACACCGAGGCCAAAGGCGATCAGGTAGCGCGGGTAGCGCGTGACGTTGAGGAAGAAATCCCGCATCGGGGCTGGACGGTGGCCTGGTTCTGCTGGCTACTCTGCCGCCAAAGGGCTCAAAGCCGATGTTGGAGCTCCATCAATTCCGCCATTCCGCCTTCTGCGAGAAGGTGCGGTTGCTGCTGGCGGCCAAGCAGCTGCCCTACAGCGTGGTGGAGGTGGTGCCGGGCCTGGGCCAGGTGCAGCTCTATCGGCTCTCCGGTCAGCGGCAGGTGCCGGTGTTGGTGGATGGCGCCGAGGTGGTGGCCGATTCCAGCGCCATCGCCCTGCATCTGGAGCGGTTGCAGCCGCAGCCGGCCCTGCTGCCTGCAGATCCCGCCCTAAGGGCCCAGGTGCTGCTGTTGGAGGACTGGGCCGATACCGCCCTGGCCTCCGGCGCGCGCCTGGCGCTGGTGCAGGCCGCCGCCGCCGATGCGGTGCTGCGGGCGGCCCTGTTGCCCGAGGCCACCCCGGGGCCGCTGCGCTCGCTCACGGCGGCCCTGCCGGGCGACTGGCTGCGGGGTGTGGGCCAGGTGATCGACCACGGCGGCCTTGAGCAGCTGCGCCGCAACCTCGATCAGCTCTGCGCTCTGGTGCAGGCCAGGCCCTATCTGGTGGGGGACAGCCTCAGCCTGGCGGATCTGGCGGTGATGGGCCAGCTGTCGCTGGTGCGGTTCCCCGAGAGTGCCGGCGCCCCCTTGGCGGGCCGCGGCGTTCCTGGACTGGCGGATGATCCCCAGCTCGAGCCCCTGTGGGCCTGGCGTGATCGGCTGGGTGCCCAGTTGGGGCGCCCCTAGGCCCTGGGGGCAGGCCGATCGCGCTCCAGGCTGAGCTGCCCGCGCCAGCTGCGCTGGGCCAGAGCCACCAAGCCCTCGCCGGGGGAGCCGTAGCTGGCCTGCCACTGTTCCGCATCGATGTGGTCTGGGCCGACGAGCCGGTAGCGGCTCAGGGTTTCCACACGGCTCACCCGTGGATCGCCGGGGCCGTGCAGCACCTGCAG
>JBEIQU010000098.1:0-6289 GCA_040376355.1 Prochloraceae cyanobacterium
CGCTGGGCCACCACATGCAGGGCTTCCGCCGTGATGCCGATCTGCTCCTGTTCGGCGATCCAGCTCAGGTGCTGCTCCAGTGCATCCAGGGGAATGCGGCGGAAATCAAACCGCTGGCAACGGCTGAGGATCGTGGGCAACACCCGCTGTGGGTCGGTGGTGGCCAGCACGAACACCACCCGCGGCGGCGGCTCCTCCAGGGTCTTGAGCAGGGCGTTGAAGGCCGCCGTGGAGAGCATGTGGCACTCGTCCACCACGTAGACCTTCCAGCGGGCCTGCACCGGCGCAAAGCGGGAGCGCTCGATCAGTTCGCGGATGTTGTCGACGCCCGTATTGGAGGCGGCGTCGATCTCGATCACATCCAGGGCGTTGCCGGCGGCGATGGAGGTGCACAGCTCGCAGACGCCGCAGGGCTCGGGGGTGGGGCCGTCGCTGCCGATGCAGTTGAGCGAGCGGGCCAGGATGCGGGCGCTGGAGGTTTTGCCGGTGCCCCGCGGCCCACTGAACAGATAGGCCGGGGCGATCCGCCCGGAGCGCAGCGCATTCCCGAGGGTGGCCGCAATCGCCTCCTGCCCCACCAGCTGGTCAAAGCGCTGGGGGCGGTACTTGTGATGGAGCGGTTGGTAGGCGGCCGGCATGGCTGGAGGTTAGGGGCCGCTGCCGGGGTCCAGCAGTCGCTCCAGCCTGGCCTCGAGTTCCTCCACTTCGCTCAGCTGATCGGCCAGCTTCTGGGCCGCCAGCCGCAGGGCTGATGGTCCATCGGGTTCCCCCCAGCGCGCCTCCGCTTTGGCCAGCTCCGCCTCTAGCCGTTGCTGCAGCTTCAGCCGCAGCTCATCCAGCTGCTGCAGGCTGCGCCGGGCTAGCTCCGGATCCAGGCGCATCCCCTGCCGCAGCAGCAGCCGGGCACCACTCAGCACCGCCGCCGGCAGCCATTGCCCCACCGCCAGGGCCCCCAGGCTGCTGGTCTGGAGCCAGTCCTCCACCTGGGCGCTGCGGTGCCGGCCGGTTTTGCACCAATGGGCGAAGTGCTCGCAGTTGTTGAACAGCAGGTTGTAGTTCTGCTCCCCCAGCCGGCCCATGGCCCGCCGCAGGGTGGTGCCGGCCGGGGAGCAGGCGTTCGCTGCGTAGGGCACCACGCTGATCGCTTGGCCGCGGCTGAACTCCTCCAGCGGACTGCGCAGGATCTGGCGGCCCTCCAGGTAGTGGGCCACGGTGCCGTCGCCTAAATCAATGCCGTGGTGCTGATACAGCCCGTGCTGGCGGGGCACCTGCAGGTGATCGGCGGCGGCCATGGCGGCCCCTGGGGATCAGGCGGATTCCTGTTGGGGCGTTTCGCTGCCGGGCAGGGACAGCACCTTGGCCTTGGTGCGCTCCTCCACCAGGTCGCGGGTCACGGTGAAGGTTTTGGTGCTCTTGTCGGAGGGCAGGTCGTACATCAGATCGAGCATCAGTTCCTCGACGATGCCCCGCAGGGCCCGGGCGCCGGTCTTGCGGCGGTGGGCTTCGGCGGCGATGGCCTCCACCGCTCCGGGTTCGAAGTCCAGGCGCACATCATCCATGCTCAGCAGGGTCTGGAACTGCTTCACCAGGGCATCCCGCGGCTCCGTGAGGATGGCCTCGAGGGCATGGGTATCCAATGGTTCGAGCACGGCGCTCACCGGCAGACGGCCGATGAATTCAGGGATCAGCCCGTACTTCACGAGATCGTCCGGCTCCAGGTTGCGCAGCACGTGGGCCGCCTGCTGGTCTTTGTGGTGGCGGCTGCGGCCGCGGCCCCCGTCCGGAATGAAGCCGATGGCATTGCGCCCCATGCGGCGCTGCACCACGTCTTCCAGGCCCACGAAGGCACCGCCGCAGATGAACAGGATCTGGCTGGTGTCGATCTGAATGCAGTCCTGGTAAGGATGCTTGCGTCCTCCTTGGGGTGGCACGTTGGCGACGGTGCCCTCCAGCAGCTTCAGCAGGGCCTGCTGCACGCCCTCACCGGAGACATCCCGGGTGATCGAGGGGTTCTCACTCTTGCGGGCGATCTTGTCGATTTCGTCGATGTAGATGATGCCCCGCTGGGCCTGATCCACATCCAGATCGGCCTTCTGCAGCAGCCGCAGCAGGATGTTCTCCACGTCCTCACCCACGTAGCCCGCTTCGGTGAGGGTGGTGGCGTCGGCCACGGCGAAGGGCACGTCGAGCAGTTCCGCCAGGGTCTGGGCCAGCAAGGTCTTGCCGCAGCCGGTGGGGCCGATCAGCAGGATGTTGCTCTTGTGCAGGCGGGTGGCGGTTTGGCTGGTTTCTCCCTTGCCATCCCCCTGCCAGGCCAGGCGTTTGTAGTGGTTGTAAACGGCCACTGAGAGCACCTTCTTGGCCTCCTCCTGGCCCACCACCTGGGCATCGAGGTGGGCCTTGATCTCCCGGGGCTTGGGGATTTCCGCCAGGGTTGGCGCAGGTTTGCTGGCTTTCTTGGCGGGGGCTTTGCCCTTGGCTTCAGCGCCCTGGCGAGTGCCGCCGCTGCCCTGACCCTCCACCAATTCTTCGTCGAGGATCTCGTTGCAGAGATCGATGCACTCGTCGCAGATGTAGACCCCCGGGCCGGCGATCAGCTTGCGCACCTGATCCTGCGACTTGCCGCAGAACGAGCACTTCAGGTGGGCATCGAACTTGGCCATCGGGCGGGGCGGCGACGAGGTGGCTGGAGAGCCGTTGGGGAAACCTCTGGGGAGGTAGGGCTGTGGGCCCGAAACTCCAGGATCGACCCGATCCCTGGCTTCGTCAGCCGTCCTTAAGGATCAAACCGGGCTGCCGTCGGTGACGACGCGGTCGATCAGGCCGTATTGAACCGCTTCCGCCGGGGAAAGGAAGTAGTCCCGGTCGGTGTCTTCGGCGATCTTCTCCAGCGGCTGGCCGGTGTGTTCCGCCAGCAGGCCGTTGAGGGTGTCCTTGAGGAACAGGATTTCCTTGGCCTGGATCTCGATGTCCACCGCCTGGCCCTGGGCACCGCCGAGGGGTTGGTGGATCATGATCCGCGCGTTGGGCAGGGCCAGCCGCTTGCCCTTGGTGCCGCCGGAGAGCAGGAAGGCGCCCATGGAGGCGGCCAGGCCGTAGCAGATGGTCACCACATCGGGTGCCACTTGCTGCATGGTGTCGTAGATCGCCAGACCAGCGGTCACCGAACCGCCCGGGGAGTTGACGTAGATCTGAATGTCCTTCTCGGGATCTTCAGCCTCCAGGAAGAGCAGCTGGGCCACCAGGGCATCGGCCACCTGGTCGTCGATGCCGGTGCCCAAAAAGATGATGCGTTCGCGCAGCAGGCGCGAATAGATATCGAAGGCCCGATCGCCGCGTCCCGACTGCTCCACCACCGTTGGCAGCACGCCCGGGGCGGCCACCGGCCAGCGGTTCTGGATGGGGTGGTGGGTGCGGGCGTTGATCACGCGGGCCGGACTGCGGTCAGTCCGGCCAATCTATGGGGATCAGGCGTCAGCGGTGGCCGCTTTCTTGCTGGTGCTCTTCTTGGCCTTGGGCTTGGCATCAGAACCAGCCGTGCTCTTGGCGTCGGCGGCTTCGGCGGCCGTTTCGGTGATGGTGGCGTGGCTCTCCAGCCAGCCCAGCAGCTTGTCGCGCATCAGGTCTTCCTGCACCGCCTGGCGCAGGCGGTCGGGGTCGATGCGTGAGCTGTCGCTGAAGCCGCGGCTCAGCTCCTTCACCTTGGCTTCGATCTCGCCAGCCTCCAGTTCGATCTGTTCAGCCTTGGCCAGGGCCTGCAGCGCCAGGCTGCGCTTCAGGCGCTCTTCCGCTTCGGGACGCGAGGTGTCCCGCAGGCTCTGAATCAGCTGAGGCGTGAACAGCTTCTTCACGTCCATGCCCTGCTGGGCCAGCTGGCCGGCGGTCTGCTCCAGCAGCGACACGATCTCCTGCTGCACCAGGGTTTCCGGCAGTTCCACCTCCAGCTGCTCCACCAGGGCCGCCAGCAGGGCGTCGTGGCGGTTGGAGCGGTTGCGGCGCTCGGCGTCTTCCTTGAGCCGGGATTCCAGGTCGGCACGCAGCTCCGCCAGGGTCTGCTTGTCGCTGGCCTGCTGGGCGAAGGCGTCGTCGAGGGCCGGCAGCTCACGGCCTTTCAGTTCGGTGAGGCTGATCTCAAAGCTGGCCTGGCGACCGGCGGCATCCTCCTGGGGGTACTCCTCTGGGAACTGGCAGGCGACGGTTTTGCTGTCGCCGGGCTTCATGCCGATGATCCCCTCCACAAAGCCGGGGATCATGCGGCCGTCCTCCAGCTCCACCTCCATGGCATCGGCGCTGCCGCCGCTGATGGCCTCACCGGTGTCGCTGAAGGTGCCCTTGAAGTTGATGACGGCCACATCTCCGGCGGCGGCGGCGCGGTTCTCCACCGGCACCAGGGCCGCCAGCTGGCGGCGGGACTGCTCGATCAGCTCATCCACCCGCCCGGCGTCGTAGGCCACGGTTTCGGCTTCGGCTTTCAACCCCTTGGTGCTCTTGAGGCTGGGGGTGGGCTGCACGTCCAGCTCCAGGGTCAGGCTGAGGTCCTTGCCGGGCTCGAAGCGCTCCAGCAGGGCCTCAAAGCCACCGTCCACGCTGGGTTGACCAATGGCGGCAATCTCCGCCTGTTGCAGGGCATCGCGGAAGACGCTGTCCACCAGGTCCTCGAGGGCGGTGGCGCGGATGCGCAGCGGGCCGAGTTGCTGCACCAGCACCGCCCGGGGCACCTTGCCCTTGCGGAATCCCGGCAGCTTGATGCTGCGGCTCAGCTTTTCCAGGGCCTGATCGTGGCTGGTCTGGGTGCGGCCGCCGGGCACCGCGATCTCGACGGCCAGGCGGCTGCCGGGGCGCGGGCTGGTGCTCACCTTCAGGTCGGCCTTGCCGGCGGAAGCCTTGCTGGCGGCGGGTTTGCTGGCGGTGCTGGCGGCAGGGCTCATGGAGGCTGGGGCAGGCTGAAGGAAACGGTCGGGCCGAACCGATTCGGCATCGATTCGGCAGGGCAGCCCCCAATCCTATGGATCGGCCTCGCCGCCCATGCCTGTGTCGCCAGGGCGGGCATGGCGACGTAATGTGGCTCCTAAGAACAAGTGACCTGAAGACCCCGCGGCGCGATCCGGATGGCTGACGCCATTGCGATCTCGCTTAGCTCCCCACAGGTCGCACCGGCCGATGGCGCCTGAGCCCTGGCCCCGAACGCGACACCCGTTGTTCACTCCCGTTGCATCCGCCCCGTCCATTGACCAGCCCTGATTTCAACCGCGCCCTGCCCCAGCGTCCGTTGCATGTGGCCGTTCTTGGGGCCACCGGTGCTGTGGGTCAGGAACTGTTGGCCCTGCTGGCCGAGCGCCAGTTTCCTGTGGGCCGACTGACCCTGCTCGCCTCCCCGCGCTCCGCCGGGCAAACCCTGCCCTGGAACGGTCAGACCCTGACGATTGAGCCCGTCAGTGCCGAGGCCTTCACCGGCGTGGACGTGGTGCTGGCCTCCGCCGGCGGTTCCGTGTCCAAGCAGTGGGCGCCTGTGGCCGCCGCGGCCGGCGCGGTGGTGATCGACAACTCCAGCGCCTTCCGCCTGGATGCCGATGTGCCACTGGTGGTGCCGGAGGTGAATCCCCAGGACGCCTTCCGCCATAACGGCGTGATTGCCAACCCCAATTGCACCACGATCCTGATGACGCTGGCGTTGGCGCCCCTGGCGTCCCGGCGCCCCCTGCGGCGGGTGATCGTGAGCACCTACCAATCGGCCAGTGGTGCCGGTGCGCGTGCCATGGAGGAACTGCGGGACTTGAGCCGCACCGTGCTGGATGGCGGCAGTCCGGAAAGCAGCGTGCTGCCCTATTCCCTTGCGTTCAATCTGTTCCTCCACAACTCCCCGCTGCAGGACAACGCCTACTGCGAGGAGGAGTTGAAGATGCTCAACGAGACCCGCAAGATCATGGGGCTGCCGGATCTGCGGGTGTCGGCAACCTGCGTGCGGGTGCCGGTGCTGCGGGCCCATTCCGAGGCCATCAACATCGAGTTCGAGGAGCCCTTCCCGGTGGAAGAGGCCCGTGCCCTGTTGGCCCAGGCCCCAGGCCTGGAGCTGATCGAAGACTTTGCGTCCAATCGCTTCCCGATGCCCACGGATGTGACCGGCCGGGATCCGGTGGCCGTGGGCCGCATCCGCCAGGACCTCAGCGAACCCAATGCCCTGGAGCTGTGGCTGTGCGGCGATCAGATCCGTAAGGGGGCTGCCCTCAACGCCATCCAGATCGCGGAACTGCTGTTGAACCCCAGCGCCGCCCGCGCCGCCGCTGCGGCC
>JBEIQU010000111.1:0-5644 GCA_040376355.1 Prochloraceae cyanobacterium
CAAGCCCAGGGCCTGCCCCTGGGCTTTTTTGCGCTTTGAGGGCGAAGCCATCGGCCACAGCCCCGTTCGGTAGGGTCGGCTCAGCGGAGGTCAGCCGTGCAGCTGCTGCAGACCAGGGCTGAACTGCGCCGGTGGCTGGGCAGCCGGGGTTCGGCACCGCTGCATTTCGTGCCCACCATGGGGGCCCTGCACAGCGGCCACCAGAGCCTGATCCGCCGTGCCAACCGCACCGGCGCCCTGGGCCAGCCCCAGGTGCTCGTGAGCGTGTTCGTGAACCCGCTGCAGTTCGGACCCAACGAAGACCTGGAGCGCTACCCGCGCAGCCTGGAGGCGGACTGCCAGCTGGCGGCGGAAGCCGGCGCCCAGGCGTTGTTTGCCCCGAGCGTGGCGGAGCTCTATCCGGAGGGCGAGGCGGAGCTGACACGCGTACAACCGCCTCGCTCGCTGCAGCAGGGGTTATGCGGAGCGCACCGCCCGGGCCACTTCGAGGGGGTGGCCACGGTGGTGGTGCGCCTGCTGGCCCTGATCCAGCCGGATCGCCTACTGCTCGGGGAGAAGGATTGGCAGCAGCTGGTGATCCTGCGCCGGGTGGTGCACGACCTCGCCCTGCCCGTGCAGGTGGAGGGCTGCCCCACCCAACGGGATTCCGATGGGCTGGCCCTCAGTTCGCGCAATCACTATCTGGATGCGGACCAGCGCCGGCGGGCCGCCAGCCTGCCGCGGATCCTCGCCGCCGCAGCCCAACAGCTCGGCGGTGATGCGGCCGCTGACCCAACGCCCCTGGCCCCACTGCTGGGCCAGGTGCGCCAGCAGTTGGAGCAGGAGCAGCTGGTGGTGGACTATGTGGAGGCGACCGACGCCCACAGCCTCCAGCCGCGCCACCAGCTCACGGGTCTCACCCTGCTGGCGGCGGCGGCCCGCTGCGGGCCCACCCGCCTGATCGATCACGTCTTTCTGATGAGCCGAGCCCCCATCGTTGCCATTGACGGCCCCGCCGGCGCGGGCAAGAGCACGGTGACCCGCGCCTTCGCAGAGCGGCTCGGGCTGATCTACCTCGATACCGGCGCCATGTACCGGGCGGTGACCTGGTGGGTGCAGCGCAGCGGCGTTGACCCCAGCGATGCCAGCGCTGTGGAGCCGCTGCTAACGGGCCTGGAGCTGCAGCTCAGTACGGCCGCCAGCGGCGGCCAGCGGGTGAGCATCAACGGCCATGAGGTCACCGAAGCGATCCGCTCACCCGAGGTCACCGGCCAGGTGTCGGTGGTGGCAGCCCACGGCTGTGTGCGCGACGCCCTCACCCGCCAGCAGCGGGCCATGGGGGAGCGCGGCGGCCTGGTGGCCGAAGGCCGCGACATCGGCACGGCGGTGTTTCCCGATGCCGAGCTGAAGGTGTTTCTCACCGCCACCACCGCCGAGCGGGCACGACGCCGGGCCCTCGACTTGCAGCAGCGCGGCTTTGCGGTGCCAGCCCTGGCGGAGCTGGAGGCCCAGATCGCCGAACGCGACCACCTCGACTCCACCCGGGCCGTGGCTCCGCTCACCCAGGCCGAAGATGCCGTGGAGCTGATCACCGACGGCCTCGCCATCGAGACGGTGATCGAACAGCTGGTGGATCTGTTCCGCCAGCGGGTGCCCCACGACGCCTGGCCGGATCCCCAGCCAGGCGCCTGATCAACGCCAGATCAGGGCTCAGCCCTTCTTGGCGCGGCTGCGGGGCTTGGGGGCCTCCTGGTGCTGGGCCGCCGGTGCGGCGGAGCTGGCCAGCTGATCCCCGCTCACCACGACGCTCACCACGCGACCGCCCTGGCGGATCACCCGCTGCAGAGCCTCGTTCATGCGGCTGAACGGCACGCGGGTGGTGTAGGCCCCATGGCGCACAAAGGCGTTGTTGGCGATGCCGGTGGCGGTGATCGTCACCACGCGGCTGCCCTCGCCCGCGGCACCGGCCGTGGGACTCGCCACCAGCAGCTCCTGGCTGCGGAAGCCGTAGGCCGGAGTGCCGTCGATGCGGCGGCTATTCGGCAGATCACCGCTGGGCAGATCGCTGCCCGAGGCCACATCGGCGCGGAAGGGACCGTCGGTGCTGATGTGGGCGTACTGGGCTGCGGACGAGGCCTGGGCCCAGCTGGCGGGTGAGGAGGCCACGCGCACGGCGGCGCCGGCGCCGGCCACGGGGATGGGGCGGTCCTGATGCAGGGCTTGGCCGAGCTTGAACTGGGTGCCGCTGCCATCACCCTTCACGGAGGCGGCGGCGCCGCGGGCCAGCTGCATCAGCCAGGAGAACTGGCGGCCCTCATGGCCCACGGCGTAGTTCCAGCCGTGCATGTGGGGCACGGTGTCGTTGCCGAATTTGGTGTTGTATTCGGGGCTATCGATGTAGGAATCGATCTCGGCGTCGTAGCCCTGCTCCTGCAGGATCGTGAAGTGGTGGAGCATCTCGGCCTTGTTGTGCGGTGCACGGCCCAGCAGATGCTTGAAGTTGAGCTCGATGAAGCGATAGGGGTTGCACGTTTCAAAGAAGCGCGCGCGGTATTGGGCGCTTTTGGCCACGGTGCGCACCAGTTCGCGCACATTGAGGTAGCCATTGCAGAACAGCGATTCCGCACCCTCCAGCCGCTCGCTGGCCATCAGGTACTGACCGCCGAGCACCTGCTGGTACACGGCGCGAATGATCACACGCTTGTCTTGATCGGAGCCATGGCGCCAATGCTCCTTTTGCGCACCAGTGGCAAACCGCTCAATGCCCAGGGCGGGCGCTTTCACGAGGGACATGGGGGGCGAGCTGAGAAGAACAGTGGGTTGCGAACACTCCCACAACCACAGCTCGGAAATTAGGGAGATCGCTCCATGTTGTCTTCACAACATTGCGAGCTCTTCACGATGGCTTGATCAAGCTGGCCAGCAGTCCAGAACAGGCGTCCTCCAGCAGATCGAGCACCTGCTCAAACCCCTCCTCACCGCCGTAATAGGGGTCGGGCACCTCCCGCACCTGGAGGCGTTGGCAGTGACTGGTGATCGGCTCGATGCGGGCCAAGTCGTTGCGCCCCCCCAGCTCCCTGGCCAGGGCCTGCACGGCCTGCAGGTTGTCGTCATCCATGGTGAGGATGCGATCGAAGCGTTGCAGATCGGCCGGTTCAATCTGGCGGGCTCGGCTGGGCAGGGCGATGCCGCGCCGCTCGGCGGCAGCCCGCATGCGGCGATCGGCCGGTCGCCCCACGTGCCAGCCGCCTGTACCAGCGCTATCCACCACGAACTGATCCTGCAGCCCCCGCTGCTCCAGGAGGTGCAACAACACCCCCTCCGCCGCCGGCGAGCGGCAGATGTTGCCCAGGCACACAAACAACAGACGCTGCTCAGCCATGGGCGCCCTCCGCTGCGCTGAGGGGCGCCAGCCGCTGCAGGGCCAGGGCCGCGCGCAGATTCACCACCGCGGCTTCTTCGTCCGGATCAGTGCTCAGACGCTCCAGGGCAGAACGCAGCTGCGCCAGCCCGCGGGGGGAGCCGCCCGGTTGCCCGGGCTGCAGTTCGGGCGCTAAGGCCTCCAGCCCCACCACCACGGCGTAGCGCACCACCCATTCGCCATCGCCACACCCCGCCAGCAGGGCCTCCAGACAGCGCGCTGCAATCGGATGGCGCTGCTCTCGGGGAAGACCCGCCAGGCGCAGCTGGCCCAGGCCACGGGCGGCGGCGCGGCGCACGCTGGGGCCGATGTCCTGGCCCAGGGCATCCTCCAGCACCGCCAGGCCGCGCACATCGCCGATGCCCGCCAAGGCACGCACGGCCCAGGCGCGGGCGCCGTAGTTGTAGCCATCGATATTGGCCAGGATCGTATCCACAGCGGGCTCACCGATGGCAATCAGTCCATCGACAGCAGCCACGGCCGCTCCGGGGTTGTTGAAGCCGAGCACCTCCACCAGGCAGGCGGCGCCATCGGGATGGGCTGAAGCGGCGAGGGCCTGGGTGGCCTGCAACAGCCCGAGGGCGCTGTCGGCCCGTTGCACCCCCTCCACCAACGCGGCTACCGGCAGGGTTGAGGTCATCACAGCAACGCATCCATGGCATCGAGCACAGCCACCGTGCTGGCTTCGGTGTGGCTGGCGCCGGGTTGCTCCACCAGGCCCCGCAGGGCGATCAGTTTGAGGCTGTTCTCCGCCAGGGTGGCGGCAATCGGCTCCAGGGCGGGGCGCCATCCGGCGGCCCCGAGGTCCATCAGGGCGGCGCGGCGCACCTGCAGCTGCTGATGCTGCAGCAGGGCCACCAGGTGCTCACCCCAGTGGGGCTCGGCGGTGAGCTGCAGCAAGGCCCGGCAGGCGGCGCTGCGGATGAGGGGGCGCTCATGGTCCACGAAGGGGCGCACCACCTGCAGCACGGCTGCATCGGCCACACCGATCTGGCCCAGTGCTTCCAGCAGGGCTTCACAGGGCTCCCGCAGGCGTGGGGTGCCTGGCTCCTGGGCCCCCGCCACGGCGGGGCCACTGGCCAGGCGGGCGGTGAGCGGCGCCACGGCCGCCGCCGCCCGCAGGTCGCCCAGGGCACGGGCGGCCGCCTCCCGCAGGCCGTGGTCCGCGTCGTCGAGGGTGGCCAGCAGATCGGGGATGGCGACCTGGGCGGCGGCACCGAGCTTGCCCAGGGCACGGGCGGCGTTGCGGGCCACGGCGTTTTCCTCCACGCCGGCACCGGGATCGCGGGGACGCCGCTGGCCCAGGGCCGCCTGCAGCAGCGGCACGGTGTCGGGATGGGTGCTGCGGTTGCGGCCCAACCACCAGGCGGCGTAGTACTGGGCGGAGGGGTCGTCGCTGAGCCGCAGCCGGCGCAGGGCTTCCTGCTCACTGATGGGATCACCGGCCATGCCCTGATCGCCGGCAGCAGCCATCACGGAAGGGTCGGTGGCGCCGGCGGCCATGGCGTACGGCAAGCGATCAGCTGAGGGATTGATGCTGCCATCACCCCCCACCGCGCAGCGGCGCACCTGCGGTGATCAGCAACAAAAAAGCCCCCCTTGCGGGGGGCTTGCGGGTGCATCGCGGCCGATGCACTGACCAAACGATCAGACCAGAGCGGCGATCGCGTAGTCGATGTAGTTGTTGGCGATCACGCCGGCGTCACCCGAGATGCCGTGGTTGGCCTTGATGTAGTTCAGGGCCTCCACGTACCAGGAGGGGGACAGCTCGAACGCACGGTTGATTTCGTCGAGGCCTGCCACCAGGTACTCGTCGATCGGACCGGTGCCACCAGCCACCAGGCAGTAGGTCACCTGACGCAGGTAGTAACCGATGTCACGGGCGCACTTGGCCTTGCCGCGTGCGTCAGAGGCATAGTTGCTGCCCTGCATCTGGGTGGTGTAGGGGAACTTGTTGTAAACGGCCTGGGCAGCGCCGTTCACCAGTTCGTCAGCCTTGGCGGTCAGAGCCTTGGCAGCAGCCAGAGCATTGGCAGCGCGCTCGAAACGGCCGAAAGCGGCGTTCAGCTCGGTGTTGCTCAGAAAGCGGCCCTGGGAATCAGCGGCGGCTACGGCTTCGGTGAGAGGGGTCTTCATTGGTTGACGTGAAGAAGAAGGGTGGACCTAAAAACGCGGTGGTGCGTTGCCTCAGGCAACAGCAGCAGCGGCGCGATCGAAGTAGGTGCCGATCTCGCTCATCAGAGC
>JBEIQU010000015.1:0-15739 GCA_040376355.1 Prochloraceae cyanobacterium
GAGCTGGCTGATCGTGCGCTGCGGCCGGGCCCTCAACAGCCCCGTGCGGCCCAGCAAGGGGGAAACCGCGCGGCTGATCAAACGCGGCCTGCTGGCCGATCTGGGGGGCATCACCCTGGCGGTGATCGGCTATCAATCCCTGGCGGGCAGCCTTTTTGTGCAGGCCTCCCAGCAGGTGCCGGGGTTCTTCGGGGCGCAGATCCAGGGGGGCCAGGGCATGGGCGGCCGGGTGATCGGCCTGCCAATCACCTCGATTGAGATGCTCTCGGTGCTGGGCAACACCCAGGTGCTGTTCGCCCACCTGATCGGCCTGTGGATCAGCCTGTGGCTGCTGCAGCGGATCTACCGCCCCAGCGGCAGTTAAGGCCTGATGGACCCGAGCGAGGGCAGCTGCAGCTCCGGCAGGTCGGCGGTGGCGCCTCGCCAGAACAGTTCCGGCTGCAGGGGGGTGAGCGACACGCCACCGCTGGCCACATGGGCCACATCGGTGGGCCAGGCCGCTGGCCCCGCCACCTCGGCATCCAGGTCGTTGGCCACCTCACCGGCCAACCAGTAATAGGTGCGGCCGCGGGGGTCCACCCGCTGCACGAATTGATCGGTGTAGCGGCGCACCGCCTTGCGGCACCAGCGCAGAGAGCCGATCTGCTCCGCCGGCAGCGGCGGCACATTGAGGTTGAGCAGCAGCCCCTGGGGCCACGCCCGCTGCAGCATCTGCTCCGCCACATCCAGGGCGATGCGGGCGGCGGGATCGAAGGCCCGCCATTGGAAATCAGCGCTGCTCACCGCCAGGGCGGGCAGCCCTTCGATCGTGCCCTCCATGGCGGCACTCACCGTGCCGGAGTAGAGGGTGTCGGTGCCCAGGTTGGGGCCATGGTTGATGCCCGAGAGCACCAGATCGGGCCACTGCTCCAGCAAGGCGAACAGGGCCAACTTGACGCAATCGCTTGGGGTACCACTGCAGGCCCAGGCGGTGACGCCCTCCGCAAACAGGGCATCGGCCCGCTCCGCCCGCAGAGGCGTCTGCAGGGTGAGGCCATGGCCGGTGGCGGAGCGCTCCTGATCCGGGCACACCACGGTGACCGTGTGGCCGCGGGCCACGGCCTCGGCGGCCAGGCTGCGGATGCCCTCGGCGAAGACGCCGTCGTCGTTGCTGATCAGGATCCGCAAGGCAGCTCACCCACTGGCCTGAGGCTAGAGGCCGCCTCCTTAGAGTCTGCGATCGCCGAAACACCGTCTTGAGCGCCACCGTCAGCCTGCAGGAGCTCACCGCTCAGCTGGAGCAGCTGGAGGCCCAGGCGGCCGATGCCATCGCCGCCGCCGGGTCCGCCGGGGAGCTGGAAGAGCTGCGGGTGGGCCTGCTGGGCAAGAAGGGCAAGCTCTCGGCCGTGCTTGGCGCCATGGGCAAATTGCCCGGCGATGAGCGCCCCGTGGTGGGACAGCGCGCCAACGTGCTCAAGGACCAGGTGCAGGGCCTGCTCAGCGAGCGGCTAGCGGCGGTGAAGGGGGCCGCCATGGCGGAGCGGATCGCCCGCGAAACCCTGGACGTGACCATGCCGTCCCGCTACATCCCGGCCGGGCACCGCCACCCGCTGATCAGCACGATCGAGGAGATCGTGGATATCTTTGCGGGCCTCGGGTACCGGGTGGAAGAGGGGCCGGAGATCGAGAGCGACTACTACAACTTCACCGCCCTGAACATCCCGCCCCATCACCCGGCGCGGGACATGCAGGACACCTTCTATCTCTCCGACAGCGAACTGCTGCGCACCCATACCTCACCGGTGCAGATCCGCCATTTGGAGAACAACCCTCCGCCGGTGCGGATCGTGGCCCCCGGCCGCGTCTACCGCCGCGATGCCGTGGATGCCACCCACTCACCGGTGTTCCACCAGGTGGAGGTGCTGGCCATCGATGAGGGGCTGGATTTCAGCCACCTGCGCGGCACGGTGACCGCCTTCCTGCAGCAGTTCTTCGGCGACCTGCCGGTGCGCTTCCGCGCCAGCTACTTCCCCTTCACCGAACCCTCCGCCGAGGTGGATGTGCAATGGCGGGGCCGCTGGTTGGAGGTGATGGGCTGCGGAATGGTGGATCCGGCGGTGCTCGAGGGCCTCGGGATCGACCCGGAGCGCTACAGCGGCTTCGCCGCTGGCCTTGGGGTGGAACGCTTCTGCATGGTGCGCCATGGCATCGATGACATCCGCCGCCTGTTCACCAGCGACCTGCGCTTCCTGGAGCAGTTCTGAGGCCAAAACGGGCGGCCCCGGCCAGGGCCGGGCGCCCCTCATAAACTCGCCATGCCCCCCGCCCGCGATCGGTGCCCTGCGTTGGACTGATCGTTAACGACGGCAAGGACCTGGCCCTGGCCACCGCCGATGCCATTGAGGCCCGCCTGCGGGGGGCCGGATACGACGTGGCACGCGCCAGCAGCTCCGGCGGCATGGTGGGCTTCGCCAACCCTGACCAGCACCTGCGCACCCTGGGGCATGCCGCCTGCGTGCCGGCCAACTTCGAGGCCGGCATGACCATGGCCATGGTGCTGGGGGGTGACGGCACCGTGCTCTCGGCGGCACGCCAGACGGCACCAATCGACGTGCCGATCCTCACCATCAACACCGGCCACCTGGGCTTTCTGGCGGAGACCTACCTGCCCGCCCTGGAGCAGGCGCTCGACCAGGTGATCGCCGGCGACTGGACCGTGGAGGAGCGCACCACCCTGGTGGTGAGCGTGATGCGCGGCGAGCAACGGCGTTGGGAGGTGCTCTGCCTCAACGAGATGGCCCTGCACCGCGAGCCGCTCACCTCGATGTGCCATTTCGAGATCGCCGTGGGGCGGCATGCCCCGGTGGACATCGCCGCCGATGGCGTAATCCTCTCCACCCCCACCGGCTCCACGGCCTATGCCCTCAGCGCCGGAGGCCCGGTGATCACGCCGGACTGCCCGGTGCTGCAGCTCACCCCGATCGCCCCCCACTCCCTGGCATCGCGGGCCCTGGTGTTCAGTGACCAGGAGCCGGTGACCGTGTTCCCGGCCACGCCGGAGCGCTTGATGATGGTGGTGGACGGCAGCGCCGGTTGCTACGTGTGGCCGGAGGACCGGGTGCTGATCCGCCGCAGCGACCATCCCGTGCGCTTCGTGCGCCTGGCGGACCATGAGTTCTTCCAGGTGCTGCGCAACAAACTCGGCTGGGGCCTGCCCCACGTGGCCAAGCCCAGCAACGGCACGGGGCCATGAGCGACGGAGTGCTGTTGCTGCTCGGCGCCGAGGCGGAAGCCCTGGCACCGCGCCTTGAGGCCTCGGGCTACCGCTGCCTGGTGGGGGAGAACCAACGGCAACAGCCCTGCGATCTGGCGGTGCTGGGCACGGACTGGCAGGCGCGCATCGGGGAACTTCGCCAGCAGCTGGGCAGCACCCCCCTGCTGCTGGACATCGGCCGCGACAGCGTCAGCGCCCGATCAGAGCTGCTGCGCAGTGGCGCCGATGACTTCTGGTTGTCCTCCGCCGGGGCCAGCGAACTGCTGACGCGCCTCCGCCTGCACCGCAAGCTGCTGGCCAAGAGCCAGCCCCCCGCCGATCGGCTCAGCCTGGCGGACCTCACCGTGGTGCCCAGCCGCCACGAGGTGCGGCGGGGCCAGCGCCAGGTGGCGCTCACCGCCCGCGAATACGCGCTGCTGCTGTTGCTGATCGAACACCGCGGCCAGGTGCTGAGCCGCGAGCAAATCCTGCGCCAGGTGTGGCACGACCAACGGGGTGCCGCCAGCAACGTGATCGAGGTGTATGTGCGCTACCTGCGCCAGAAGCTGGAGCAGGAGGGGGAAAAGCGCCTGATCCATACCGTGCGCGGCCAGGGCTACTGCCTCAGCGACGGCCCGCCGCAGCTGGGCTGATCCCCACGCCCACCCCAAACCGATGTCCACCCCAGCACCACCGCCCCAGCAGCTCCCGATCGAGGCGCAATGGTGTGTGCCCACCGCCGCCCCCACCGCGTCCAGCGGTGGGGCCTGCATTCAGCTGGAGGTGGCCCGCACGGCCCAACAGCAGAGCCGCGGCCTGATGGGGCGGCCGCCGCTGCCGCCCCTGCGCGGCATGTGGTTCCCCTACAGCGAGCCGATGGTGCTGAAGTTCTGGATGCACCAGACCCCATCTCCGCTGGACATGCTCTTCCTGCGCAGCGGCCGGGTGATCGCCATCGAGGCCAACACCGCCCCCTGCCTGCGGCTGCCATGCCGCAGCTACGGCCCAGATGAACCCGCCGACGGGGTGGTGGAACTGGCGGCGGGCCAGGCCGCCCAGCTCGGCATCCGGGTGGGCAGCAGCGCCCCGATCCAACCCCTGCCAGTGCTGCGCCCTAAGGCCGCTGCCCCCGCAACACCAGCACGGGATTGAGCGGCGTCAGCCGCGTGCCATCCGCCAGGGGGGCACCGCGCCAGGCCTGCAGCTGACTGACCCCCACCTGCAGCCCCGCCTGCTCCAGGGCTGGGCGCAGCTCCGCCAAGGCCTCCACGGTGGCGAGGGGGACCACCACCACACCGCCGGAGCGCAACCGCGGCAGCACCGCCTGCAGCAGGGCCAGCCGGCCGCGGCCACCGCCCCCCAACAGCACCCGATCCGGATCGGGGAGATCCGCCAGGGCCTCCGGGGCGCGGCCCTCCACCACCCCAGCCGGGTGCACCGCCAGCCTTTGGGCATTAGAGCGAATCAAGTCCGCCGAGCCCCCGCGCTGCTCCAGGGCCCAGAGCTGCAGCTGGGGCCGCAGCCGCAGGGCTTCGAGCCCCACGGAGCCCACGCCGGCCCCCACATCCCAAAGCACGCCGGTGGCGGGCAAATCCAACTCCGCCAGCAGGTGGATGCGCACCTCCCGCTTGGTCATCAGGCCGGGGCGATCCCCGTGCTGCAGGAACACCCCATCGGGCAGACCAAACAACGGCAAGGCCGGGGGGGGCTGCGGCGCCGGCGGCTCGGCCACCAACAGCACCAGATGCAGGGGATCCACATCCGCCGGCAGCGGATCGGCGGGCTGCAGCCGCTGCACCCGCTCCTGCGGGTGCCCCAGCCGTTCGCATACCCACAGGGCATAGCAACCCTCCAGGCCCGAGGCCCGCAGCAGCCGGCGCACGCTGTCGGCCCCGCCCTGGCCCGGATCCGTGAGCACCGCCAGGGCTGCGGGGCGCTGCTGCAGTCGCGCCGCCAGGGCTTCGGGCTCCCGGCCATGCAGGCTGATCCAAGCGGCGTCCTGCCAGGGGCGACCGATGCGGGCAAAGGCCAGCTGCAGGGAGCTGGGGGCCGGATGGAAGCGCAGTTGATCGGGGTTCAGCCGCTGCAGCAACTGGCGACCGATGCCAAACCAGAGGGGATCACCGCTGGCCAACAGCACCACGGACTGCTCGGGCCCACAGCGCTGCAGCGCCTCCAGGCAGGCGTCGAGGGCATCGGTGGCGAGCAGCGGCGGCAGCGCCGCCCCGAAGGCCTCCCGCAGGGCGGCATGCAGCCGCTGGGGGGCCGCCACCAGGCTGGCCTGGAGCAACCGCTCCCGCTGGGGGGCCGGCAGGGTTGCCGGTGCGCCCGCGTCGGTGCCGATCACCTCGATCATGGCGTCATTCTCAGGGGCAGCGAACGCCCACCCCCCGCACCGCACCATGGCCGATCCCCAATCCGCGCGCCGCCAGCGTCTGCACGAACTGGTGCTAGCCCTGCTGAGCCAGCGGGAGCTCGAGCTGCTGGATGAGGACGGCAGCGGCAGCAGCGCTGCCGCCCAGGGCAACCCCGCCAGCTGGCTCGAGCGGAACCGGCGGGTGGTGCAGCGCTACCAGGCCCTGGTGCGCTCCGCCGCCACCCTCGATGCCCTGGTGGAGCAGGAGGCCCGTGAACTCCCCAGTTCCCATCAGCTCTGACAAGCTGTCCCCACTGTTGGCTGCTCCATGGCGCGCTTCGGCCTCACCGCCCTGAAATCCCTGCTGCGGCGCACGCCCCGCCCCCACTGGCAGGCGCCGGAAGCCAGCTGGTCGCGCCGCTTCGGCCAGGGCTGGGAGTCGCCCTACACCGTGCGCTACGCCAGCAACCTCGACGACGGCCCCAACCACGGCATGCCCCTGGGGGGCTTCGGGGCGGGCTGCATTGGTCGGGCCCCGGACGGCAACTTCAACCTCTGGCACCTGGATGGCGGCGAGCACTGGTTCGGAACCCTGCCGGACTGCCAGTTCGCGCTGTTCGAATCCAACGGCCAACGGCAGCGGGCCCATGCCCTGGCGGTACAGCCCAGCGCCGATGGCTCCCGGCCCGACTCCGGCGAGCCACTGAGCAGCTGGCAGTGGTATCCCGCCAGCGACGGGCAACGCAGCACCGGCGACTACGCCGCCCGCTATCCCCTCAGCTGGACCCACTACAGCGGCGTGTTTGACGCCGAGCTCAGCTGCGAAGCCTTCAGCCCGATCCTGCCGGGCAACTACCGCCAGAGCAGCTACCCGGTGGCGGTGTTCGTCTGGACCCTGCGCAACCCCAGCAAACAACCGCTCGACCTCTCGCTGCTGCTGAGCTGGCGCAACAGCTGCGGCTGGTTCACCAACACCGACCCCGCCGCCGCGGTGCACTTCCGTGACGACGGCAGCCCGGAGCACAACTACGTGCCGGCCATCGGCCGCACCCAGGGGCAGCACAACCGCTGGGTGGATGCGGAGGGGCTGAGCGGTGTGCTGCTCAACGGCGACCGTTCCGAGCCAATCGCCGAGGGGCAGGGGCAGTGGTGCATCGCCACGGCCCCCCAGCCGGGGGTGCGCATCCAGCGCTGCAGCCGCTGGAACCCCGCCGGCGACGGCAGCGACATCTGGAGCAGCTTCAGCCGCGATGGCTCCATCCCCGACAGCGACAACGACCGCCGCTCCGGCAGCGACGATCCAGCCAGCGCCGCCCTGGCGGTGCAGTGCCGGCTGGAGCCGGGCCAGAGCCTGGAGATCCCACTGGTGATCAGCTGGGACCTGCCGGTGACCGCCTTCGCCACCGGCAGCCGCGCCCTGCGCCGCTACACCGATTTCTTCGACGCCAGCGGCACCAACGCCGCCGCCTTGGCCGCCGAAGCCCTGCGGGATTGGCGCCACTGGCGCGACCAGATCCAGGCCTGGCAGCAGCCGGTGCTGGAGCGCAGCGACCTACCCGAGGCGCTGCGCATGGCCCTGTTCAACGAGCTCTACGACCTGGCCAGCGGCGGCAGCCTCTGGACCGCCGCCTCACCCCAGGACCCCGTGGGCCGCTTCGGGGTGCTGGAGTGCCTCGACTACGCCTGGTACGAGAGCCTCGACGTGCGGCTCTACGGCTCCTTCGCCCTGCTGCAGCTGTGGCCGGAGCTGGACAAGAGCGTGCTGCGCAGCTTCGCCCGCGCCATTCCGGCCCACGACCCCACGCCGCGGCCGATCGGTTGGTACTTCACCCAGGGCAAGGGCCGGGTGGAGGCGGCCCGCAAGGTGGTCGGCGCCACCCCCCACGACCTGGGGGCCCCCAACGAACGCCCCTGGGATGCGAGCAACTACACCGCCTACCAGGACTGCAACCTCTGGAAGGACCTGGCCAGCGACTTCGTGCTGCAGGTGTGGCGCACCTTCAAGCTGGCCCCCAACGGCGAAGACCTGCGCTTCCTGGCGGAGTGCTGGCCCGCCGCCGTGCAGGCCCTGCACTACCTCAAAACCTTCGACGTCAACAACGACGGCCTGCCCGACAACGGCGGGGCCCCCGACCAGACCTTCGACGACTGGCCCCTCAAGGGGGTGAGCGCCTACTGCGGCGCCCTTTGGATCGCCGCCCTGGAGGCGGCCCTGGCCATGGCCCAGCAGCTGCAACTCTCCATGGGGCTCGACACGGCAACCGAGCAGCGCACCTTCGGCACCTGGCTGGAGCAATCCCGCGCCAACTTCGATGCCCTGCTCTGGAACGGGGAGTACTACAACATCGACGCCGAGAGCGGCACCCCCGTGGTGATGGCCGACCAGCTCTGCGGTGACTTCTATGCCCGCCTGCTGGGGCTACCGGCGGTGGTGGCGGATGACCGCTCCCGCAGCGCCCTGCAGGCGGTGAAGGAGGCCTGCTTTGAGGGGTTCCAGGGCGGTCGCCTCGGGGTGGCCAATGGCCTGCGCCGCGACGGCACGCCCCTCGATCCCAACGGCACCCACCCCCTCGAGGTATGGACCGGCATCAACTTCGGTCTGGCGGCCTACTACCGCCTCATGGGCGACACCAGCACCGCCCTCGCGATCACCGGCGCCGTGGTGGAGCAGGTGTATAGCGGCGGCCTGCAGTTCCGTACGCCGGAAGCGATCACTGCGGTGAACACCTTCCGCGCCTGCCACTACCTGCGGGCCATGGCCATCTGGGCCCTCTGGGCCACCCACACCAACTGGCAGCCCATCCCCGGCGCTGAGCGGGAGGCCATGGCGCCATGAGCGGCCCCTGGATCCGCCTGCGCCGCTGGCTGCTCGGCGCCACCGTCGCTCTGGCCCTGCTGCTCCCCCTGGTGGGGTGGCCGGGCCTGGCCTCCGCCCAGCTGCATGCCCACGCCGATGAGAACGGCCAGCCGATGGTGCGCAGCCTCGAAAGCTTGCGCGACCTCGACTACCAGAGCTGGCAGGCGGTGGCCTACCGCAGCGGCCCCCCGGGTGGCCCCGTGACCCTGCGGATCGTGGGCTACCCCGGCAAGGTGCGGCTGGATCACCCCACGGCGCTGGTGGTGTACGGCGGACGCCGCCGCTGGGAGCTCGACGACATCACCACCGCCAACCCCAAGTTGGTGAGCGACGGCCGCGATGCCGCCGCCGAGTTCACCCTCAACCCCCTGCTGATGGATCTGCACAAGAACCGGCCGCTGCGGCTGGAGCTGCCGGGGGTGTTTGTGGAGCTGCCCGTGCCCCCCTATGTGGTGGGTGAGTGGCGGCGCCTGCCCAGCTGGACCGAAGCCAGCCCCGCCGGGTGAGTGGCCCGGTGAGTGATCCCTGGGCCCCGTGGATGCAGCGGGCGCTGCAACTGGCCGCCCTGGGGGCGGGCCGCACCAGCCCCAATCCCCTGGTGGGCTGCGTGGTACTCGATGCCCAGGGCCAGTTGGTGGGGGAGGGGTTCCATGCCCGGGCCGGCACCCCCCACGCCGAGGTGCAGGCCCTGCGCCAGGCGGGGGAGCGGGCCCAGGGCGGCACAGCGGTGGTCACCCTGGAGCCCTGCTGCCACCACGGCCGCACCCCCCCCTGCAGCGAGGCGCTACTGGCGGCGGGCATCGCCCGGGTGGTGGTGGCCATGGATGATCCCGATCCGCGCGTGGCCGGAGGGGGCCTGGCGCAGCTGCAGGGGGCCGGGGTGGAGGTGATCCGTGGCGTCTGCGCAGCCGAAGCCCGGGCCCTGAATCGCCCCTTCCTGCATCGCCTGCACAGCGGCAGGCCCCTGGGGGTTCTCAAGTGGGCGATGAGCCTGGATGGCCGCACAGCCCTGCCCAACGGCTCCAGCCAGTGGATCAGCGGACCGACAGCCCGCAGCTGGGTGCACCGCCTGCGGGCCGGCTGTGATGCGGTGATCGTGGGGGGCGGCACCCTGCGCAGCGACGACCCACTGCTCACCAGCCGCGGCCAGCGCCACCCGGAGCCCCTGCGGGTGGTGTTCAGCCGCGACCTGGAGCTGCCCGACCAGGCCAGGTTGTGGCACCAGGCTGAGGCCCCCACCTTGGTGGCCCATGGCCCGGAGGCCCCGGCCGACGGGCGCCACCGGCTGGATCAGGCGGGGGTGGAGCGGCTGGAGCTGCCCCGCTGCGAGCCCGCCGCCCTGCTGGAGGCCCTGGCGGCCCGGGGCTGCAATCAGGTGCTGTGGGAATGCGGGCCAGCCCTGGCGGCCGCCGCCCTGCAACAGGGCTGCGTCCAGCAGATTGCGGCGGTGATCGCCCCGAAGCTGCTGGGGGGGGAAGCGGCCCGCACGCCACTGGGGGATCTGGGGCTGGTGGATGTCAACCAGGCGGAGCCATGGATGCTGCAACGGCTCCAGGGCCTCGGCCCTGACCTGCTTTGGCAGCTCAATGCCCCCGGCCCTAGCTGAACAGGGGCAACTGCTGGCTGCTGGGGGGAGGCGCTGTGGGCTCTCTGGGCTTGGGCTGCACCCGCCATCCCTCAGGATCCCAACCCTGCAGCAGCGGCTCCAGGGCCCGCAGGCCAGGCCCGTCCTTGGTGTCCAACCAGGCCTGCTCGAGCCCCGCGGGCACGATCACCGGCATGCGGTTGTGCAGAGGCGCCACCAGGGCATTGGGGGCGGTGGTGAGCACACAGCAACTGTCCACTTCGCTGCCATCGGGGCCGATCCAGCGCTCCCACAGCCCCGCCAGCCAGAAGGGTGCGCCATCGCAGCGCTCCACGCGCCGGCCCTTCTCCAGGAAGGCATCGGCGGGCAGCAGGCAGCGACGGTGGCGCCAAGCCGCGCGGAAGCTGGCCTTCTCTGCCACGGTTTCCGACCGGGCGTTGAAGGGGCGTGGGGCCGCCAGAGGATCCTTGGCCCAATCGGGCAGCAAGCCCCACAGCAGCAACGCCCCCTCCAGGCGGCTGTGCTCCTGGCGCAGGACCAGCACGGGCTCGCCGGGCCGGATCAGCTCGCGGGGGGCGTAATGGTCGGCCAGGCCATCCGGCAACACGGAGTCCAGGGGGGGCGGCAACCGTTCGAGCGGAACGGCGAGGCAGTAACGGCCACACATGGGCTGACAGGCGATGCGGCCGTTCGGTTCTCACCCACCACTGGGGTTCGGCGAGGTCCCTAGTTTGGTGCCACCAAGACCCCCGATCGATGGCCATCCGCAAGGACGAGACGCCCCCCAACCGGCGCTTCGGGATCATCAACCTTGTGTTGATCGGCTTTGGGGTGCTGCTGCTGTTCAGCAGCTTCCTGCCCAACCAGGGCATGCAGCAGGTCCCGCGGGTGCCCTACTCGCTGTTCGTGAGTCAGGTGGACGACGGGAACGTGCGCCGCGCCTACATCACCCAGGAACAGATCCGCTACGAGCTCAAGGAACCGCCCGCCGAAGGCGCCCCCACGGTGCTGGCCACCACGCCGATCTTCGACATGGATCTGCCGAAGCGGCTCGAAGACCACGGCGTTGAATTCGCGGCAGCCCCGCCCCAGAAACCCAGCTTCATCAGCACGGCTCTGAGTTGGGTGGTGCCGCCGTTGATCTTCATCCTGGTGCTGCAGTTCTTCGCCCGCCGCTCCATGGGCGGCGCCCAGGGGGCCCTGAGCTTCACCAAGAGCAAGGCCAAGGTCTACGTGCCCGACGAAGAATCGCGGGTCACCTTCGCCGACGTGGCCGGGGTGGATGAGGCCAAGCAGGAACTCAACGAAATCGTCGACTTCCTCAAAAAGCCCGAGCGCTACACCGCCATCGGTGCCCGCATCCCCAAAGGGGTGCTGCTGGTGGGCCCTCCCGGCACCGGCAAGACGCTGCTCTCCAAGGCTGTCGCTGGAGAAGCCGAAGTGCCCTTCTTCATCATCTCCGGCTCGGAATTCGTCGAGCTGTTCGTCGGTGCTGGAGCCGCCCGGGTGCGCGATCTGTTCGAAGAGGCCAAAAAGAAGGCGCCCTGCATCATTTTCATCGACGAGCTCGATGCCATCGGCAAGAGCCGAGCCGGCTCGATGGGGGTTGTCGGGGGCAACGACGAACGGGAGCAGACCCTCAACCAGCTGCTCACCGAAATGGATGGCTTCGCCTCCAAGGACAAGCCGGTGATCGTGTTGGCGGCCACCAACCAGCCCGAGACCCTCGATGCGGCGCTGCTGCGCCCAGGTCGCTTTGACCGCCAGGTGCTGGTCGACCGCCCCGACCTTTCGGGTCGTCGCACCATCCTGGACATCTATGCCAAGAAGGTGAAGCTCTCCGACGGCGTGGATCTCGACAAGATCGCCCAGGCCACCAGTGGCTTCGCCGGCGCCGATCTGGCCAACCTGGTGAACGAGGCCGCTCTGCTGGCCGCCCGCGCCATGCGTACCAGCGTTGAGCAAGGGGATCTCAACGAAGCCATCGAACGGGTGGTGGCAGGCCTGGAGAAAAAGAGCCGTGTGCTCCAGCCCGACGAGAAGAAGGTGGTGGCGTACCACGAGGTGGGGCACGCCATCGTTGGGCACCTGATGCCCGGCGGCAGCAAGGTGGCGAAGATCTCGATCGTGCCCCGCGGCATGGCCGCCCTGGGCTACACCCTGCAGCTGCCCACCGAGGAGCGCTTCCTCAATTCCAAGGAAGATCTGGAGGGGCAGATCGCCACCCTGCTGGGGGGCCGCAGCGCCGAAGAATTGGTGTTCGGCGAGGTGACCACCGGCGCCGCCAACGACCTGCAGCGGGCCACCGATATCGCTGAGCAGATGGTGGGCACCTATGGCATGAGCGATGTGCTCGGCCCCCTCGCCTACGACAAGCAGGGGGGCAGCCGCTTCCTGGGCGGGACCAACAACCCGCGCCGGGTGGTCAGCGACGCCACGGCCCAGGCCATCGACAAGGAGGTGCGCGGTCTGGTGGATCGCGCCCATGAGCGGGCCCTCTCGATCCTGCGCCACAACCGTGAGCTGATGGAGTCGATCTCCCAGCAGATTCTGGAGAAGGAGGTGATCGAGGGCGACGACCTCAAGAACCTGCTGGCCAGCAGTGTGATGCCCGAGCCCGCCCAGGCCCTGGCCTAGGGCTTGACGGCGGGGCCCCCAATCCCGGATAAGGGTTCTTTGAGATGGGCCGATGGCTGCCTGCCGCAGCGCCCCCGCCTTGGCCGCGCTCCAGGGCCGGGACTTCCTCTCCTCCGCCGACCTCAGCGCCGAGCAGACCCAGGGCCTGCTGGAGCTGGCCGCCGATCTCAAGGCTGGCCGTTGCCAGATTGATCTGGGGGGCCGCAGCCTCGGCCTGATTTTCTCCAAGGCCTCCACCCGCACACGGGTGAGCTTCACCGTGGCCATGGCACGGCTGGGGGGGCAGACCATCGACCTCAACCCCCAGGTGAGCCAGGTGGGTCGCGGTGAGCCGGTGGCCGACACCGCCCGGGTGTTGAGCCGCTACGTGGATGCCCTCGCCATCCGCACCTTTGCCCAGGCGGAACTGGAGGAGTACGCCCATTGGGCCTCCATCCCGGTGATCAATGCCCTCACCGACCTGGAACACCCCTGCCAGGCCTTAGCCGATTACCTGACCCTGCAGGAGAGCTTCGGCGCAATCGAAGGCCTCACCCTGGCCTACGTGGGCGACGGCAACAACGTGGCCCACTCGCTGATGCTGTGCGGTGCCCTGCTGGGGGTGAACGTGCGGATCGGGTGCCCCCAGGGGTATGCCCCCAGTGAGGAGGTGCTCGCCCAGGCCAACCGGCTGGCGGCCGGCCGCTGCCGGGTGGAGGTGGTGCACGAACCGGTGGCAGCGGTGCGCGGCGCCCATGCGCTCTACACCGATGTGTGGGCCTCCATGGGACAAGAGGAGGAGAAGGGGGCCCGGGAAGCGGCCTTCGCCGGCTGGTGCCTCAACGAAGAGCTGCTGGCGGAAGCCGATGGCCGGGCGATCGTGCTGCACTGCCTGCCCGCGTACCGGGGCCTGGAGATCAGCGCCGGGGCCATGGAGGGCGGCAGCAGCCGCATCTTTGATCAGGCCGAAAACCGGCTGCACGCCCAACAGGCCCTGCTGGCGGCCCTGCTGGGCGGTTGCCAGCCGCAGCACAAAGCGGTACAAATGTATTGACGCTCCTCTTGATCCGCCGGTGCCCGCTGGAACACCCGAGTCCCTGACCTCCGCCCAACAGGAGCTGTACGACTGGCTGGCGGACTACATCGGCCAGCACCGCCACAGCCCCTCCATTCGCCAGATGATGGAGGCCATGGGGCTGCGCTCACCGGCGCCGATCCAGAGCCGCCTGCGCCACCTGCAACAGAAGGGCTGGATCACCTGGCAGGAGGGCCAGGCCCGCACCCTGCAACTGCTGGGGGGCCTCAACACCGGCATCCCCGTGCTGGGGGCGGTGGCGGCCGGCGGCCTGGTGGAAACCTTCGACGACGTGAGCGAGCGGCTGGACCTGGCACCCGTGCTCGAGACCCGCGGCCTGTTCGCGCTGACGGTGAATGGCGATTCGATGGTGGATGCCCACATTGCCGACGGCGACGTGGTGCTGATGGAGCCGGTGCACGAACCCAGCCGCCTGCGGGAGGGCACGATCGTGAGCGCCCTGGTGCCCGGCAGCGGCACCACCCTCAAGCACTTCCACCGCGACGGCCGCCAGGTGCGACTGGAGGCCGCCAACCCCGCCTATGCACCAATCGTGCTCGACGCCGACCAGGTGGCCATCCAGGGCAAGTTGCTGGCGGTGTGGCGCCAGGTGTGAGCACTGCTGCGGTGTAAGCTCTTTCGGTCGAAGCGACGCGGCCTCCAGGCCAGTCCGGAAGACCAGCTTCCGGCCAGTCGTTCGCACCCAACGGGGCCATAGCTCAGCTGGTAGAGCACCTGCATGGCATGCAGGGGGTCAGCGGTTCGAATCCGCTTGGCTCCATTTGATTCCTCGAGCGCCCGGCCCCAGCGCCGGGCTTTTTTATGGCATGCCACGGCCTGGGAACGGTCGCACTGGACCGCGACGTGCTGCAGCCAACACCCCAGGGTCACCGCATGAACGCTGGATTGGTACACCGCGTACACCCAAGCCCGAGTATCCGTTGCTACGGTTTTGAAACGTTCATCCCCTTGCGGGACGCAGGACTAGGCAGCAGGGAACGGGGCTGCCGGTACCAGGCCCATGCCATGAACACCCTCGCCCTCATCCGCGCGCAGATCCTGAAGGCCCAGCGCCTCCATCAGGCTCAACTCGCCAGCGTGAGCAAGAGCTTGGCTCCGATCTTCTGATCGGGCCCCACCGCACCTGGCGCCCCACCGGGGCGCTTTTTTTATGGCCTGCAGCTGAGCAGCAGCAGCCGTTGCACCAGAGCGGGGTCGTTCTGAAGCGCATAGGCCTCGATCTCCCTCTGGCGACTCTCCTGGGGGAGCAGGGCCGTCGAGGCCACCACATGCTGCAGGTTGTTCTGCCGCTGCAGGTAGCGGAGGAAAAAACCGTTGATCTGGTCGCGGCTGAGGCTGCCGTCACGCCGGAATCCCTCCGCCAGGGTGGAAGAGGTGGGTGACTCCAGGCCGTCGAGGCAGTCCTGCACCACATGCACCAGCTCGTGATGCAGCACCCGGCTGCGCTCCGCGGGGCGACGACTCAGCCCCTGGTTCAGGCACAGCCAGTTGGCCCCCATGTTGTAGACGGCCAATTGCCCCGGAGCTCCGCATTGGGCACGCAGCTCCACCTGCACCCCGAGGCCCCGCAGACGCTCCAGCAGCTCCAGCTCTGGCATGGGCTCCGCCGCCGGCGCCGCCCTCAGCCCGGCCGGCATCAACAGAGCCGCCAGGGCCACCCCCAGCGATCCACCCAGCCATGCTCTCGGCCGCCAGCCCAAGGCCATTCCAAAGAAAGTCTCAAGATTGTCGCACCCTGGACTCACGCCACAGGGCGGTGGCGGCGACCCCCAGAAGCAGCAGCAGAGGCAGCTCGCCCCAGCGGGCGTAGGCCGTGAGCCCCTGGCGCACCTGCAGGCGCGCCAGCAACCGGCCGGGCACAAACGGTGACAACTGCTCGCGCACCACACCGGCGGCATCCACCACCAGGCTGGGCCCGGTGTTGGCGGCGCTGACCAACCAGCGATTGGATTCCAGCGCCCGCAGCTGGGCCAACGCCGTGAACTGCCGCTGTAGCA
>JBEIQU010000201.1:0-3771 GCA_040376355.1 Prochloraceae cyanobacterium
AAACCTCCTCCCCCGCCCTGTCCGTCGCCCTGGCGGTGCTGGCGGTGCTGCTGGGGCTCACCGGTTTTGGCATCTACCTGGCCTTCGGGCCGCCATCGAAGGCGCTCACCGACCCCTTCGACGATCACGAGGACTGATCCAAACGCAACTCAGGGGGCCTGGGGCGTCGAGACCCGGAAACTCGCCAACTGCCAGGGCTTGAGCTGATCGGCGCTGTTGATGCAGGGTTCGGAGTTTGGCTCCGGCTGGATCCGCCAGCCAGGAGGCCACCGCAACGGCTGCCGCTGCGGGCTGAGGTTTTGCAGGGTGATCCACACCTCCCCCGGCTGCTCGAGCGGCCGCATCGCAATCAGCTGTACAGCGTCTCCACCGAACCGGAGACCAGGCGTGGCCCCAGCGGCCTGGCTGGGCCGCACCCAAAGCGGCTCCCGGAACCGTTGGGCCGCCCGCGGCACCGCCTGCTGCCGCCACCCGTGGCTGCAGGGCATCAGGGCCAACCGCAGCCGCTGCTGGCCGTTGTCGGCACTGGGATCCGGCCAGGTGGGGGCCCGCAACAACGACACCCCCAACCGCTCCACCTGAGCCGAGACCCCCTGGGGGCCATCCAGCAGCACCGCCAAACCGCCAGCTCCAGGGGCAGCGGCCTGCGACGCCATCCAACTCACCGCCGGCACCTCCCAACGGGCCTGCTCGCGGGCGGTGCTGGGCTGCGCTGGCCGCTCCAGCACCCCACCGGCCGTGTCGGCCGCGTAGCGCGCAGCGGGCTGGGCGAGCGGAATCTCCAACCGCAACAGCTCGTGGCGCTGCCGCCAGTCCACCTGCAACTGCAGCTCGAGCCACGGGCAGGCCGCCCGCAGCTGCACATCCAGCCGCAACGCACTGCGGCCGCAGCGGCCCCGCCACACGAAGCGGGTGCACAACGGCCCCTGCTCCGCCAGCTCCGGCCCAAGATCCCACTGCAACGGCAGGGGATGCTCGCGGTAATCGGTGGCAAGGTCCCAGGCATCCCAGAACTCGCCGTGGTCGCGCCAGCGGCACCACTGCAGAGGCTCAGCCAGCTGCGCGATGCCATCCGCCCCCCACAGCTGCAGCACCCCATCAGGGCCGAGCTCGGCGCTCAGCAAGCCGTTGCCGATTCGCCACTGGGCTGGCGCCCCAGCCGCACCCACGGCCCTGCAGTACACAGGCTGGTGCACCGCCGGCGATGGCTCAAGTGGCCCGGCTGTGGTGCGCCAGACCGCTTGCGCCACCACACCCTCAGGCAGGGGCACCTGCACCCACACCCCACCCCCGGGGGCCGGCTGCTGGGGCAGCTCCTGGGAGGGCTGATGGGCGCTGGCGGGCAACTGCCATCGGCCGCGGGGTAGGCGCAGCGTCAGGGGCCCTGCCGCCTGCGACTGCAGCTGCACCAGCCACCAGGGCTGGGTCCCCTCAAGCGGGATCCCCACAGTGGGCTGAGCCTGCCCCGTCAACCAGCCCTGCAGGGCCAGATCCCGCTGCTGGCGGGCCTGGCGGCGCGCACTGCGCCACACCGGTTCGGCCTGCTCAAACACCTCCGGAATGGCGGTGCCGGGAAGGATGTCGTGGAACTGCTGGAACAGCAGCGGCCGCCAGTCGGGTTGAGGCCGCGGCAGATCAGCGCCGGCTGGCCGCTGGAGCCACAGGAGGGCCTGGGCCAGCTCCGCCTCCCGCAGCAACCGCTCCAGGCTGCGGTTGTGGCGCTTCTGATCCGGCCGGCTGGTGGCACAGCCGCGGTGCAGCTCCAGATAGAGCTCATCGCGCCACACCGGCAACCCCGAGGCCAGGGGCTCCAGGGCCGCCAGGTAATCCCGCAGGCTGCCGTGCCGCTGCGGACAGGCGAGGGGCTGCTGTTGCCACAGCTCCAGCTGCTGCAGCATCTCCGCCGTGGGGCCGCCGCCATGGTCGCCCACCCCTGGCAGCCACAGGGCCTGATCCACCCCGCTGGCGGCCTGCCACTGCTGCCGGTAGGCCTCCATGGCCAACGGATCGCCATCGGTGCCGATGGGAGCGGTGCTGAGGGTCAGGAGTTCCGCGCCGCAGCGGTGGCGCCAGCGAAACAAGCGGTGCGGGAAGGGGGTGGTGGCGTTCCAGGCCAATTTGTGGGTGCAGAACCAACGCACCCCCGTGGCCTGGGCCAGCGCCGGCAGGCCTGCGGCAAACCCGAAGCTGTCGGGCAACCAACAGAGGTTGTGGTGCCACTCGGGGAAACGGCTGCGGCTGTAGGCCTGCCCCAACTCAAATTGGCGCAGCAGCGATGCGGTGCTGATCAGCACGCAATCGCTCTCCACCCAGGGGCCATTGATCGGCTCGAAGCGGCCCTGGCGCATGGCCTGCCTCAGGCGGGCAAAGAGCTCCGGCCGGTGCAGCTCGATCCAGGCGTAGAGGGCGGGGCTGGAATGGGCGAAGTGCAGCTGGGGATGGCGCTCCATCAGGCCCAGGGCGGAGTCGAAGGTGCGCACCGCCGCCTGCCAGGTATCGGCCACCGGCCACAGCCAGGCCAGATCCAGATGGGCATGGCCGAGCACATGGAACCCACCGCTGGGCCGGCCGTCGGCCTGGGCCCGCAGCCAGGGCGCCAGCGCCGCGCCACTGGCGGGGTCCAGCGGATCGAGCTGTTGCAGCTGGGCCACCAGGGCCTGCCGCTGTTGAGCATCCAACCGCCGCTCGGCGAGGGCGACCTGGGCCGCCGTCAGTACGCCGGTGGGATCAGCAGGATTGATGGGCTCCTGCTCCAGCTGGCTGGTGATCAGAGCGCCGTCGTCGTGCAGGGGGGAGCGCAGCCGCAGGTGCAGCTGCAGGGGTTGGCCCTCCCACCAGGCATCGGGCAGGGGCCAACGGCAGGCGGTATCGAACAGATCCCCCTGATGCACCAGGGCCCCATCCACCCAAAGCTCCACCGCATCGGCCCACCAACGCAGCACCAGGCGCGCCAGGCGATCGCCCCGTTGCCGCACCCGCCAGGCCGGCGGACACTCCAGGCGCAGCTGCAACTCCAGCCAGCGCCCCCCCCGCGGCCAGATCACCAGCCCGCGGGCGTGCCAATCCGGGCGAAACCGCGCTCCCCAGGGGTCATCGAGGGCGAAACCGCTGACGCCATCGGGCTGCGGAAGCCGCCACAGGGGCCTCAGATCCAGCCGGGTTTGCGTCTGAAACGTTTCAATCCAGGAGCGAACGTCGCCCTCAGAGGCCTCCGGCATGGGTGAAGGCGATCACGACCCATAGGATGATGCCGCTGCCGCAGGGTCGTTCAGGGCCCATCTGGCGCCTGTCACTCCCTGTCACCCGCCGGACAGACCATGCTTGCCCTCAAGATCTCGGTTTATTCCGTCGTCTTCTTCTTTATCGGGATCTTCGTGTTCGGCTTCCTGGCCAGCGATCCCAGCCGCACCCCCAGCCGCAAAGATCTGGAGGAGTGAGCCGTCCAGCCCCTTGGGGGTGAGCTGCTGAACCGTCCCGCGCAATCCCGTTGAGCCACAGACGCGTGGCAGGATCGCGGCCCCTGTCGCCCCCCGGTGAAGCCTCCGCTACGGACGAGAGCATCCCGGGTGGCACCGTGTTTGATGGCCTCCCTGTTGGGGGGCCTCAGCCCATGGGCCCTGGCCGCTGAGCCCAGCGCGGAAGCCCTCGCGGCGGTTGCAGGGTCTGGAACGACCACTCCAGCAACAGCCAACACCGCCCGCCCGCTCACGCCCGCGACGGCGGAGCAGCAGCCGCCGGTGCCGATCGGTCTGCAGGCTGACGAGCAGGGCT
>JBEIQU010000246.1:0-2974 GCA_040376355.1 Prochloraceae cyanobacterium
GCGGCTTCGCCCAGGAGGCGGCGGATGGCTCCAACACCCTGGCCTGGCTGCGGCGACAGGGCTGGTGTAACGGCCGCATCGGCAGCTACGGCTTCTCCTACCAGGGGCTCACCCAGCTACTGCTGGCGGACGGGGACCAGCTGCCCGACGCCCTGGCACCGGCCATGTGCGGCCTGGATGAACGGTTGCACTGGGCCTGCAGCGGCGGCGCCCACTGGTGGGCCCTGGGGCTCGGCTGGGGCCTGCAACTGGCGGCCCAGGGCTGCCGCCGCCGCGGCGACGCCACCGGCTGGCGCCGCATCCGCCGCAGCCTCGAGGACGGCAGCTTCCTGCAGGACGGCCCGGCGCTGCTGGAGCAGCTCGACCCCGAGGGCATGGCCCGGCGCTGGTTCACCAGCGACCCCGCCGAGCCCCAGGCCTGGCGGTGCCATGAACCACCCGAGGCGCTGTGGCGCCGGCCGATGCTGCTGATCGGCGGCTGGCACGATCCGCACCTGGCGGGGGTGCTCGAGCTGTGGCGGCGCGCCCGGGCCGCCGGTGGATCGCCGGAGCTGCGGATCGGCACCTGGAGCCACCTGCAGTGGCAGGGCGGCATCGATGCCCTGCAGCTGGCCTTCTTCAACCGCCACCTCAAGGGGCAGCACGAGCCGACGGCAGCCGAGCCGTTGCTGCTGCAAAGCCTGCGTGATCAGCACTGGCAGCCCCGCAGCCCCGAGCAGGGATCCGGCCAGCGCTGGGCCCTGGCCAGCAACGGCCTGGCGGCGGTGGACAGCCAGGAGGGGCGGCTGCTGGAGCCACCCGACGCCGGTGAGAGCCAGGCGGTCGTGCTGGTGCACGACCCCTGGCGCCCCCTACCGGGGCGGGGCGGCCCCCTGGGCCTCGATGCCGGCCTGGTGGAGCGGAGCGATCTCGATCAACGCTGCGATGTGGCCTGCTTCAGCGGCACCACCACCGACGGGCCCCTGGAGCTGCTGGGGCAACCGCAGCTGCGGATCACGGCGGCGGCGGATCAGCCCGGCTTCGATCTGTGCGTGGCCCTATCAGTGCTGCGGCCGGATGGCACGGTGCTGCAGGTGAGCACCGGCGTGGCGCGCTTCCTCGGCGAGACGTGCCTCCGGCCCCAAACGCGCCTGGTGCAGCTGCAACCGCTGCTGCTCACCCTGGCGCCGGGGGAGCGGCTGCGGCTATCGATCGGCCTGGCGGCCTGGCCCCAGATCGCCGTGAACCCGGGCGATGGCTCCCAGCCCTGCGGTGGAAGCGGCCCCAGCCATCGCACGATCAGCGTGGAGCTGCAGCTGGCCGGGGCGGAGCTGAGCATGCAACCGATGGTTGGGGCAAACTGAGGCCCGCTCCGATCGCCCCCCAATGTCGCGCCTGCCGCGTCCCGCCACCCTCGGCCTGCTGACCGCGACCCTGCTGTGCACCGGCCTGACCCCTGGCCTGGCCCCCAGCCTGGCGGCACCGCTGCCGCCCACGGCCGTGGCGCAACAGCCGGCCCCGGCCCCCGCCCTGACCGTGGAGCAGGCCCGCGCCGCCGCCGTGCGCATCCTCGAGGCGATCAAGAGCGGCAATGCCAACGCGCGCTACGCCCAGTTCTCCGACCAGCTCAAGGCGGTGAGCAGCCCGTCGATGGTGGCCGCCACGATGCGGAGCCAACCCAAGGTGCTCGGCTACCAACTGCTGAGTGTGCGCAGCGGCCGCACCACCAGCACCGTGGAGGCCGAGATCCGCACCGCCCGCGGCAACCGCGTGCTGTTCATCGTGATCAACGGCAAGGGGCAGATCGAGCGGTACTACGTCGACCGGGCCGATGACCCCACCAGCAAGGTGGCGCTGCAGTTCGTGCAGGCCATCAGCGGCGGCCAGTTCATCACCGCCCACAGCTTCCTCAGCTCCAGCTTCCAGAAGGAGATCAGCCCCGCTGCGCTGCAATCCAAATGGCTCGGTCTGCAGCGCGAAACCGGCAGCTTCGTGAAGGTGGGCCGGGCGGTGGAGGCGGAGAGCACCCCCGACATGCGTCTGGTGCTGGTGAACGTGGAGTTCAACCGGCTCACCGACAACCTCTACGTGATCCTCGACAGCAGCAACGAGATCATCGGGGTGGATTTCCCGGAGTACCCGGCGGGTCCTGCACCGGTTCAGTAGCCCGTTGCTGGCAGAAGCCCGGGGCGGCGGAAAAAGCGGCGTAAGCTCCCAGCCACGCTCTGCGCTCGAACCTGTGCTGGCTCAGCTCGACTGGATGGTGGACGATGCCCAGCGCCTGGCGGAGTGCCGGCACGACCATCCCTTCGCGGTGCTGGGGCCCCAGCCACTCGACAGCGGCAACTGGGTGGTACGGGTGTGGATGCCCGAAGCGGAGCGGGTGGAATTGATGGTGGGGGGCACGGCCCAGCCCATGGCCACCCCCCACCACCCCTGGATCTTTGAGGCGGAGCTGTCCCACGAGCCGGGCAGTGGCTACCAGGTGCATGTGCTGCGCGGCGGCATCGAACACGTGGCCCACGATCCCTGGGCCTTCCGCGAGGAATGGATGGGCGAACTGGATCGCCACCTGTTCGCCGAAGGCAACCACCACCACATCTGGGAGCGCATGGGCGCCCATGTGGTGACCCGCAATGGCGTTAGCGGGGTGATGTTCTGTCTGTGGGCCCCCAATGCCCGCAGCGTGTCGTTGCTCGGCAACTTCAACGGCTGGGATGGTCGCCATCACCCGATGCAGTCACGGCTCGGGGGCTGCTGGGAGCTGTTCATCCCGGGGCTCAAGCCAGGCGAGATTTACAAATACGAAGTCCGCACCCAGGACGGGCACTGCTACCAGAAGTCCGACCCCTACGGCTTCCGCCATGAGGTGCGCCCCAACCACGGCTCAATCGTCGAGCCCCTGGCTGGCTACGCCTGGGGTGACAGCGCCTGGATGCAGGAGCGCGACAGCCGCAATCCGCTGGATCAGCCGATTGCGGTGTACGAGATGCAC
>JBEIQU010000244.1:0-2986 GCA_040376355.1 Prochloraceae cyanobacterium
AAGAAGAGCTACACGATCGTGATCGTGACCCACAACATGCAACAGGCGGTGCGGGTGAGCGACATGACCGGCTTCTTCAATGTGACACCGAAGGCCGATGGCGACGGCAAGGTGGGGTGCTTAGAGGAGTTTGCCCCTACCGAAACCATCTTCAACGCCCCCAGCCAACAGGCCACCCAGGATTACGTGTCGGGCCGGTTTGGCTGATTGCTGCGCCATGTGTGTGTGTTGAACACCCCCGTTGCGGTGGATTCCTTACAGTTTTTTCATTCGGTTATGCAGCATTGAGCGCTCCCTTCGGCGATCTTCCTGATAATGCCTCGCCCTCTGAGGCATTACCCCCCAATGGCATCCATTCGCCGATGGAATCCTTCAGCCATTACCGCGGTGCGGACTGGACTCCCGAGCGGCTGGCATTTCACCAAAATCTGGAAACTTTCGCCGATCGGGTGGGGCTGATTGTGGGGTTACAGGCCAACGGCAAAATCAGCCAGGATGCCGCCTACGACGAGATCAAGGCGCTTTGGTCGTCGTTGCGCTCCAGTCATTCTTCCCTGTTGAAGTGAGCCCCGTCGATGGCAGCCCCCAGAGCTCCATCAGCTCCTGCTGGGCTTGGGGAGCTGAGGTGCCGTCCCCCTGCTGCTGCCGGTAGCAGCCATCCGGCTGCATCCACCAGGCGGAGCTGCGGTCGTTGAGGTAGAGCTCCAGCAGCCATTCCAGTTGCACCGACAGCTGTGGGTTGAGCACCGGCACCACCGCCTCCACACGGCGATCCAGGTTGCGGGGCATCCAGTCGGCACTGCCCAGGAAGATCTCGGCGGCTCCGTCATTGGCAAACCAGAACAGGCGTGAGTGTTCGAGGAAGCGTCCGATCACACTGCAGACGCGGATGTTGTCGCTGATGCCCGCCAAGCCCGGCCGCAGGCTGCACATGCCGCGCACCACCAGATCGATCTGCACGCCGGCCTGGGAGGCCGCGTAGAGCAGGGCGATGATCGCCGGATCCACCAGGGCGTTCATCTTGGCCTTGATGGCGGCGGGCCGGCCGGCGCGGGCATGCGCGGTTTCCCGTTGGATCAGTTCCTGCATGCGCTGCCGCAGGGTCACTGGCGCCACCAGCAACTGGCGGAAGTGCTGCTGTTTGGAGAAGCCGGTGAGGTAGTTGAACAGCTCCACCAGGTCCTGCACCAGGTCGGCGTTGCAGCTGAGGATGCCCACGTCGGTGTATAGGCCGGCGGTGCGGGAGTTGTAGTTGCCGGTGCCCACATGGCAGTAGCCCCGCAGTTCCCCCTTTTCGCGCCGAATGGCCAGCGCGATTTTGGTGTGGGTCTTGAGCCCGATCACGCCGTAGACCACATGCACGCCCGAGCGCTCCAGCTGGCGGGCCCACTGGATGTTGTTGTCTTCATCGAAGCGGGCCTTGAGCTCCACCAGGGCCATCACCTGTTTGCCGTTTTCGGCGGCGCGGATCAGGGCGGCGATGATCGGTGAGTCCTTCGACACCCGGTAGAGGGTCATCTTGATGGCCAGCACCGAGGGGTCATCGGCCGCCTGGCTGATGAACTCCTCCACGGAGGTGGAGAAGAGATCGAAGGGGTGGTGCAGCAGGACATCCCCGCGGCGCAGCACCGAGAAGATGCTTTCGAATTCCTCGGCCTTGATCGAGCCGTCCTCCAACAGGCTGCTTTGGCTGTGGGCCAGGGCTCTGGCGGTGCGGCCCTGGAAGGGCCGGTCCTTGAGCTCCGGGGTCTGGATGCTGAGCAGTCCCATGAGGTCGTCGAGCCCCAGCGGGCCCCGGATGCGGTAGAGGTCGAAATCGTCCACCTGCATGCCGCGCATCAGCTCTACCACCAGCTCCGCCGGCATCTCATCGGCCACCTCCAGGCGCACCACCTCCCCGCCCATGCGGCGTTTGCGCAGGCCCTGTTGCAGGGCCTCCATCAGGTCGTCGGCCTCCAGGTCGCGCAGTTCCAGGTCAGCGTCGCGGGTGACGCGGAAGAAGTAGTGACCCTCCACCTCCATGCCGGGGAACAGGTGCTGCAGGTTGAAGGCCACCACCTGCTCCAGGGGCACCGCCATGAAGCGGGGTTGTGGGGAGCGCCCCCCATGCAGCTCGGTGGGCAAGCTCACGAACCGGGGCAGGTTCTTCTTGGGAACCTTGATGCGGGCGAAGCGCAGCTGGCGGCTGTGGGGATCGCGGATCAACACCGCGATGTTGAGGCTGAGGTTGCTGATGAACGGGAAGGGGTGGGCCGGATCCACCGCCAGGGGGGTGAGCACGGGAAACACCTCCCGCTGGAAATAGCTGCTGGCCCAATCCTTCTGTTTGCGGGAGAGCTGTGTGTAATCCAGCAGCAGGATGCCCTGGGCGCTGAGCTGCTGTTTGAGGTGTTCGCGGTAGTGCTGCTGTTGTCGTTCCAGTAGCGGCTCCAGTTGCCGGCGGATCTCCTGGAGCTGGTCCAGAGGGGTGCGGCCGTCGTCACTGAGCTTGTCCACCTGGGCGTGGTGCTGCGACTGCAGCGAGGCCACGCGCACCATGAAAAATTCGTCGAGGTTGTTGCTGAAGATGGCGCTGAACTTCGCCTGCTCCAGCAGCGGTGTGCGCGGATCGAGGGCCTGGGCTAGCACCCGTTCGTTGAAGCGAATCCAGCTCAGCTCGCGGTTGAGGTAGAGCTCGCTGGGGAGGCCTGTCACCGCGATTGTCAGGGCACGAGCTTCAGCTGTCCTAACCGTGCTGGGTTGGGTGGAGGTTATGGAGCAGGGGGCCGCCCCCATGGCGTTGAATCATCACCACCCCAGGCCGCGGTGCACGGTCAGCCAGTCCTGAGGGCCAGTTGGACCCCACGGGTACGCACCGCAGCTGCTGAAAGGGTTGGTTGTTGCGGTCGCGCAGTTCAAACGCCTGAAACTCCTCTGCCCCCGCCAGGCGAGCCCCGTTGTCTTCGCCGGGGTGTTGCACCGCCAGAAACAGGGTGGACTCTTCGCT
>JBEIQU010000088.1:0-6840 GCA_040376355.1 Prochloraceae cyanobacterium
CTGGCCCGGGCCGGAGCGGGCGGAGCCCGGCAACCCCCTCACCCCCTGGCTGGAGCAGGGGGAGCTGCCGCTGCATCGCATCGATGCCGCAGCCCTGCCAGCCCCCGGCCGCCCCTGGCGCGCCCCCGTTGCCGACCAGCCGCTGGCGCTGGGGCCGCGCCCCAGCCGCAGCCTCGACAGCCGTTGGGGGCGCACCAGCTATTCGGCCTGGGCCCACTCCCAGGCGCCCCTGGCTCCGCAGACCCGCGACGAGGGGCGGGACCACGATGCCTTGGGGCTGTCCGGGGATGAACTAACCCTGACTAACCCCCGGAGCAGCGGCGGGGGTGACGGCGGCGGCGGCGACCCCTGGCCGGCGTTGGGGCCCCTGGCCACGTTTCCCCGCGGCGCCGGCCCGGGCGATGTGCTGCACCGGATCCTGGAGCGGATCGACTACCCCGCCCTGGCCAGCGGAGAGGCCAATGCCCTGGCATCCACAGCGGCCCTGCTGCCGGAGGAGCTGGCCCGCGGCGGCCTCGAAGCCCAGTGGGCAGAGCCCCTGCTGGAGGGGCTGCTGCAGCTGGTGCACTCGCCCCTGGGGGGTGCCCTGGGCCCCTGCCAACTCGGCACCCTGGAGCCCGGCAGCTGGCTCAACGAACTCAGCTTTGATCTGCCCCTGGCGGTGCCGCCCCAACGGCTGGTGCGCAGCGGTGGCCTTGCGGCGGTGTTCGCCGACCACCCCGGCGGCCGCTTCGGCGCCGCCTACGCCCAGCAACTGCGGCAACTGGAGGTGGCCAGCCGCGGCTTCCTCACCGGCTCCATCGACCTGGTGTTCCGCTGGGGGGAGCGCTGGTGGGTGGCCGACTGGAAGAGCAACTGGCTGGGGCGACGCAATGGCCTGGGGCAGGTGGTGGCCTGCGGCCCCAACGACTACCCCCAGGGGGCGATGGAGGCGTTGATGGCGAGCAACCACTACCCCCTGCAGGCGCACCTCTACCTGGTGGCCCTGCACCGCTACCTGCGCTGGCGGTTGCCCGGCTACGACCCCGCCCAACACCTGGGGGGATCCGCCTATGTGTTCCTGCGGGGGGTGCCGGGGCCGGTGCCCGGTGCCGCGGAGCTCACGGCCGGCGTGCCAGGGGTGCTGGTGGATCAGCCACCGCTGGAGCGGCTGCTGGCCCTCGATCGGCTGCTGCAGGAGGGCCAACCATGAGCGAACTGGCCGCCGCCCTGGTCGACAGCCTGCAGCGACTGCTACCGCCGGCCACCGCCCATCCCCTGCTGCTGGCGGGGGTCGCGGCCCTCAGCGACGCCCTGGAGCGCGGTGAGCTGGCGCTCGATCTGCAGGCCAGCGCCCCCGAGGCTGTGCCCGCCGAGGCCTGGCCGGAGCCCCTGCTGCAGGCCCTCGACGCCAGTGGCTGGCTGGTGGCAGCGGCGGAGCTGGAGCAGCGGCCCGAGGCCCCGATCGTGCACGACGGCCGCTGGCTGCGCTGGCGGCGCTGGCATCTGCAGTTGCAGCACTGCCTGGATCAGCTGGTGGAGCGGGGCTGCAGCGGGCCCGATCGGCCCGTGGATCCAGCCGTGCTCCAACGGGCCCAGCGGCGCGCCGCGGCCGCCGGCCTCGATCCCCAGCAGGCGCAGGCGGTGGCGGCGGTGTTGCGTCACAGGCTGGTGCTGCTGCTGGGGGGGCCCGGCACCGGCAAAACCTCCACCGTGGTGCAACTGCTGGCGGCGGCGCTGCGGGAGCAGCCCCAGGGGCGTGTGCAGCTGGCGGCCCCCACCGGCAAGGCCGCCACCCGCCTGGCGGAGGCGGTGCTGCAGGCCGCTGGAGCCCCCGGGGGATCGCTCGAGCCGGAGCTGCAGCAACACCTGGCGTCCATCCCCTGCGGCACCCTGCATCGGCTGTTGGAGGCGCAGGGGGAGGGGCGCTTCCGGCGCGGACCGCGGCTGCCGCTGGAGCTCGACCTGCTGGTGGTGGATGAAACCTCGATGGTGGATCTGCCGCTGATGGGCGCCCTGCTGGCGGCCCTCCCGACCAGCGCCACGCTCGTGCTGGTGGGGGATGCGGGCCAGTTGCCGCCGGTGGGGCCGGGGGCGGTGCTGGAGGAGCTGTGCCGGCCGCAGCGGCTGCAGCAGCTGGGATCCGCCGCCGTGGAACTGCGCACCACCTACCGCAATGACGGGGCCATCGCCGCCGTGGCGGCCCAACTGCGACAACAGAGCAGCGGGGATCCCCTGCCGACCCTGCGACCGGCCCTGCAGGCGCTGCCGGAACAGGCCAACCTGCGCTGGCTGCAGGCCCCGGCCCAGCGGCTGCCGGCGGCGGTGCTGCACCCCCTGCAACGGCATCAACAGCGGCTGGCGGAGCTGGCGGCGGACCCGACCAGTGGCCACGACACCCTGCTGCAGGCTCTGGAGGCGTTGATCGCCTTGAGTCCGGTGCGGCAGGGACCCTGGGGGGTGGAGGCCCTGCACCGGGCACTGCTGGGGCCCCTGCTGCAGGCCCCCCTGCAGCGCTGGCCCCTGGGCACCCCGGTGCTCAACCGCCAGAACCGGCCGGAGCAGGGGCTGGCCAATGGCGACATCGGCCTGCTGATCGAGGCCGGCGGCGAGCGCCGGGTGCTGATGGCCGGCGGCCGGCTCGTGCACCCGGCCCGTTTGGGGGAGGCGGAACCGGCCCTGGCGCTCACGGTGCACAAGGCCCAGGGCAGCCAATACCGACAGGTGCTGTTGCTGGTGCCCCCCAGCCGCCACAGCGACCCGCGCCTGCTCTACACCGGGCTCACCCGGGCGCGGCAGGCGGTGCTGCTGGTCACACCCGAAGACACTCCCTAGCCTCGGGCCATGGCCAACCGCGTTGAACGCCCCTGGGGCTGGTTCGAAAGCCTGGGTAGCGGCGACGGCTACCAGGTGAAACGCCTCTGCATCCATGCCGGCCAGCGCATCAGCCTGCAGCGCCATCGCCATCGACTGGAGCACTGGGTGGTGGTGGCTGGCGACGGAGACCTGGAGTGCGCGGGCCAGCGGATCGCCGCGGCCCCCGGCACCACGCTGCTGGTGCCCTGCGGCGCCATCCATCGCGCCAGTGCCGGCCACAGCGATCTGCTGATCGTGGAGGTGCAGCGCGGGGATCTGCTCAGCGAAGACGACATCGAACGGCTCGCCGATGACTACCAACGGGCGCCACGGCCCTGATGGGTGTGGCCCTGATCGGGTGCCAATCGGGATGCGGATCTGAGGCGAATCAGCCGAGTGGTAGATTCAAATCTCACCCTTTGTGTAGGGCAAGGCAGTTCTTTCGACGTGAAGGAATCGGGGCCACCGGATCAACACCCAATCGGTTGATCACCAGCACCGAATCCATCGCACGTCTCCGCCATCACCCACCGCCATCCAGGCGGTTGCTGCGTGTGGCTTTCAGGGTGTCTGCCGGCCTGTCGACGAAGGACTTTCCAGGCCCAGCCCTTCCAACCTTGACCCATACCGCTTGCGAGAGCTTTGAAAGCTCTGTGGAGTTGCGCGCGACCCTGAACGAGCAACTGACCCCTCAGCTGGACCCCCAGCAGGACCCTCAGCTGGATCCCCAGCAGGAGCCTCAGGTCGACAGTCCCGTGGTGGACCTCAGCGCCCTCGATCTGGTGCCCGCCGAACCGGAGACCAGCCCCGAACCGATCGCCACCACGGTGATCGACGTGCCGGCCCCCACCGGCTCGAGCGCTACAGGCTTTGCCGCCTTCGGCTTCGCCCCCGAGCTGCTGGAGGCCCTGGAGGCCATCGGCTATCAGGAGCCCTCGCCGATCCAGAAAGCCGCCATCCCCGAACTGCTGCTGGGGCGCGACCTGGTGGGCCAGGCCCAAACGGGCACCGGCAAAACCGCCGCCTTCGCCCTGCCGCTGCTGGCGGGCCTCGATCCGGATCAGCGCACGCCGCAGGTGCTGGTGCTCACCCCCACCCGCGAACTGGCCATCCAGGTGGCCGATTCCTTTAGCAGCTACGCGGCCAAGATGCCCCAGCTGCGGGTGCTGCCCATCTATGGCGGCTCCGATTTCCGCGACCAGATCGCCCGCCTCAAGCGGGGCGTGCAGATCGTGGTGGGCACCCCCGGCCGCGTGATGGATCACATGCGCCAGGGCACCCTCAACCTCTCCGGGCTGCGCAGCCTGGTGCTGGATGAGGCCGATGAAATGCTGCGCATGGGCTTCATCGACGACGTCGAGTGGGTGCTGGGGCAACTGCCTGAGCAGCGCCAGGTGGTGCTGTTCTCGGCCACCATGCCGGCGGAGATCCGCCGCATCTCGCACCAGTACCTCAAGGATCCGGCCGAGATCACGATCCGCACCAAAGGGTCGGACGCCAGCCGCATCCGCCAGCGCTGCATCACCGTGAACGGCCCCCAAAAGCTCGAGGCCCTGTGCCGCGTGCTGGAGGCCGAATCGAAACAGGGGGTGATCATCTTTGCCCGCACCAAGGCGATCACCGTGACCGTGGCCGAGGAGCTCGAGGCCCGCGGCTACGACGTGGCCGTGCTCAACGGCGATGTGGCCCAGAACCAGCGCGAGCGCACAATCGAACGCCTCAAGAGCGGCACCGTGGATGTGCTGGTGGCCACCGATGTGGCCGCCCGCGGCCTGGATGTGGAACGCATCTCCCTGGTGATCAACTACGACATCCCCTTCGATGCGGAGGCCTACGTGCACCGCATCGGCCGCACCGGCCGGGCGGGCCGCAGTGGCGACGCGATCCTGTTCGTCACGCCCCGGGAGCGGCGCTTCGTCAACGGCCTGGAGCGGGCGGTGGGCCGCCCCATCGAGCCGATGGAGATCCCCACCAACGCCACCATCAACCAAAACCGTTTGGATCGGCTGCGCCAGCGGCTCACCGACGGCCTGGAGCCCCAGGAGAGCGCCGGCACCACCGACAGCAACCGCGCCGAGGAGCGCGCCCTGCTGGCGGAAATGCTCCAGCGGGTGGGCCAGGAATCCGGCGCCAGCTTCGAGGCCCTAGCCCTGTCGGCTCTGCAGCTGGCGGTGGGGGATCAACCGCTGCTGATGCAGGGCGATGAGAGTTGGCTGCGTCAGGGCGCTCCGCAGCGCGATGGCCGCCGCGGCGAGCGCATGGCCCCCGGCGGTCCCGCCGGTGCCGGCCCACAGCGCCGCGGTCCGCGGGAGCAGGCCGGCCCCCCCGAGGCCAACATGGAGCGCTTCCGCATTGAGGTGGGCTGGCGCGACCGGGTCAAGCCGGGCAACATCGTTGGCGCCATCGCCAATGAGGCGGGTCTGAACGGCCGCAGCATCGGCCGCATCCAGATCTTCGACGCCCACAGCCTGGTGGACCTGCCCCAGGGCATGCCCGAGGACGTGTTCAAGGGCCTGCAACGGCTGCGGGTGATGAACCGCGAATTGCAGATCAGCCGCGTACGCGACTAACGCCGGCAAGGGCTCTGTCGTTCAGCAACGGATCAGACCAGGGGGCTGCCAAGCCCCCTTAGGCGCAGAGGCCGGTGAGGCCTTCGCTGGCCAGCACACTCAACTGCTCGGTGCCCAGCCGCTCCACCGCCCGCACCAGCGAAGGCTGAACCGAGCCGCTCTCACTGGCCACCAGACTCTGCAGCAGGTCGAAGCGATCCTGGGGAGCCAGCTCCCCGTCGGCGGTCCAGGCCAGGCTCCAGGGCACGGGTGCCGTCATCAGAGGCGCTCGCAACGGATGTGGGTTTGCTGACAATGGAACACTAGTTGGGGATCAAGGGGTTTCTTCCGGTTCCCTTCGCTCTTGCTTCAAGCCTCTTCATCTCCACCGCAGATCGCACCGGCGCCGCACCGGCCGTGGGCCAGCCGCGCCGCACCCTGCAGGCAGGCTGACCGCCGCCCTGTAGGGTGAGTCCGATTCCAGGGCTTACTGGCTCCAATCGGAACCCGCAGCATCCACGAATCAGTTTTCGAATCAGTTTTCAAGGTTCCGTTGAAGGAATGACCATTTACGTAGGCAACCTCTCGTTCCAAGCCGAACAGGAGGATCTGCTCGATCTGTTTAGCCAGTACGGCGAGGTGGCCAAGTGCAGCCTGCCGCTCGATCGCGAAACCGGCCGCAAGCGTGGCTTCGCCTTCGTCGAGATGGCCACCGATGCCGACGAGCAAAAGGCGATTGACGACCTCCAGAACGTGGAGTGGATGGGTCGGATGATCCGCGTCAACAAGGCCACCCCCCGTGAAGGCGGCGGCGGTGGTGGCGGCGGCGGCGGTGGTCGCGGCGGCTACGGCGGCGGTGGCGGTGGTGGCCGCGGCGGTTACGGCGGCGGTGGCGGTGGTCGCGGTGGCGACGGCGGCTACGGCGGTGGCGGCGGCGGCGGTTATGACGGCGGCGGCGGCAACCGCTGGTGATCACGCCCTGAGGGTTTGATTCCCATCAGGAAAGCCCTGGGTGCTGGCACATTCGCCGGCCCCAGGGCTTTTTGCTGGCCAGGCCCTGATCACAGGGCCTGGCCGAGATGGCCAACGCGCCTCAGGCGATGGCTTCGCTCTCTTCGAGCTCAATCAGATCATGCAGCTGATCCCGTTGCCATTCGCGGCAGCGCACTTCGGTGGCCGGATGGGTGGGCTGGAGTTCGCCCTCGCGGGGTTCAGGCAGCGCACTGCGCAGGCTGCGGCGACGCAACTTCGCCGTCCAGCGATGGAAACGATGAAAGTCTCGGGTCCGTGTCATGAACACCTCCAGGTGGTGACACCACTGGTCTAACGCGGCCATCGCCCACCGCAATGTCCGCTGGCAACAGATTCACAGAGGCTGCGCAGTAGCGGAGATTCAGCGCGTTAAGCCAGGCCGCTCTCCCGCAGCTGAGCGTCATAACGATCGAAGCCCACCAGC
>JBEIQU010000243.1:0-3002 GCA_040376355.1 Prochloraceae cyanobacterium
CCCGCTTTCCTGCCGGGAGATCAGGCCAGCCAGCAACGTCTGCCGGATCTGGAGGAGAAGCTGCGCAGCATCGTCTGCCTGACAAGCCCATGAAGGCTCGATACTTCTCCATGACGCTGTCTGGGGCAATGGTCTGCCGCCGGGCGCAGAAGATCGGCCCGCAGCCCGGCGTGATGTCGAACTGATCACCGGGCTCCGGCCAAGCTGGGCGGTGTAGGCCTTGCCGACGAGTTCAGCAGAGGACATCGCTCGGCTCAGTCAAGGTCCACGCTTTCCAGCAACATGCGGCAGCGCATCAGACGGTCGGCATCGATTGCCCAGCCCACGATCTGGGAATGACTGGCCTCTTCGTCGTCCTGCATTTCATCGACGACCTTGTCATGGAATTGCTCGAGATTGCGCACCAGTGTCAAGGCAATCTGCTGGTCTTCGTAGGCGTTGGTGTCCAGCGAATTGATCAGCTCCAGCACCTGCTTCACCTTTTCTGGCGCGCTGCGCTCGGGCTTCTTGGGTCGATCCTTCTCGGGCCTGTTTTCCTGCATGGCGATCAGTCGATCGGGGCTTTGGGGAATGGCGATGGAGGGGCTGATGCTCACGCCAGAAACAGGCGCAAGCCCCGATCATGGCCTGCGGGTGTAGAGATCTACGACAGCCTGTGCGCTGTTCCAGTGCAGATGCCGCAGTTCGAGCGGGGATTCGATGCGGATGCCGTCCCCCCAGCGGGACAGCCAGTTGCGCAGGTCCCAGTCGTGCTGAGTGGTGGCACCCCCGTGACTGAGCCTGATGTCCTCTTCTTTCCTCCACTTGAAATCCTGGAGGCCATGGCCAAGCAGTTCGAGCCAGCTGCTGGAACCTCCGGGCTGCTTATGGCGGGCATAAATCGACTCATGGACCCTCTGCTCGTGAATCCCCCTTTCTCCCTCCGGGATGCGGCCTGAAATGACCCAGGAGGTCGTGAGTCGATGAGCCTCCACGGCAAGATCGGCTTGGGCCAGGTCACTGAAGCTGCCGGGGCAATCGGTTGCCCACCTGATTGCTTCGGGCTGTTGCTGGAGCAGTTCCAGACTCCAGCGGGGTGATCCCCTGCTCGAAGGTAATCGTGAGGGCCGGTCGCAGGGGGGTGAGGGTGTGGGCGGCGGTTTCCAGAAAAGCCACCAGGATTGTGATCAGCAGGATGAAATCCCGCAGCCCCGCATCGTCTGGCGGCTCCCTGTTGTCGCTCCGGCCAGCCATGTGATCGCTCAGGATCATCTGCATGGGTTCCCACAGCGGATTGCGGCGGGCCTGGGCCACGCTCTCCCGCAGACGGTCTCGGTAAGGGGGATCGGCCAGCCGCACCACCCCCGTGGAGTGGGCGAAGGCATTGCGCACCCGGCGCAGGCTGTGGAGCGACTGTTCCACGGCCCCATGGATCAGGCCAAGCCTGGCCGCCAGGGCGATCCTGGCCCCGAAGGAGCCGAGGGGCCGATCGGTCTGGAAGAGGGTCTCACTGCCGCGGGGCGGTGCCAGGGCTGCTCGGAGCAGGGCCTCCAGGGCGGTATCGACCCGGGCGACGCCTACTAAAACCGCACCACGGCCCTGCTCGTGGAGCATGCTGAGGGCCACGGTGCGTGCTGCTTCTGCCGCTGCCTCGATCCACTCGGGCAACCAGGGCTCCAGGGGTTCGTCGCTCAGACCATCATCCATGCACCAGGTGCATCACCGCCTGAGGCTGGCATGGCTCAGAGGCCATCATGATTGCCAGCAAGCGAGTAGATGCTCAGTTCGCGCTCGGGGTAAGCCTTCTCGATGTGCGCGAACACCGCCTCACACTTCTGCTGATATAGCTCCGGTGTGTAGGCGCGGGGCAGGCCGATGTCGAGAGCCTCCTGAATCTGCAGTTTCAGCTTGGCCCTGGCGGAGGATTTCTGCTGCCAGTTGAGCACCAGCAGCGCCTTGATCCGCTCCACCAGCTCCCGGGCGGATTGCTTAACCTTGGCGCGGTCGCTGTCTGAGAGGTTCGGAGCGGACTGCAACAGGATGTCGAACATCGCCAGTTCCTCCTCGCTGAGGTTCTCGCGGATGTGGCGCTGCTGCTCCTGGCTGAGCTGAAGACTCAGCTGCAGAAGCTGTTTGTAGATCTCCTCCACGCTGCGGCTGCCGGCGTTGTAGCTGGCGATCAGCGCTTCGAACTTCTCACGGAAGTCAGCACGGGTGGGGTTGAGCTGCACCATGCGGGCCAGGTGGGCAGCGATCAGGGCCTTGAGTTCCTCCAGCTCCGTCTTCTTGTTTCTCTTCTTCTTGAACTTTTCCGCCAGAGCCTGGAAGTCAATCTTTGACAGATCGATGCTGGGCGGGCCCTGATCGCGGATGGCGATTCCAGTGATCGACTGATCGAGCACCTGGCCGATCTGCCCCATCACCGCGCTGATATCTGGCGGATTGGGGTAGAGCTTCTCCCGAATGGAGGCGGCGATCGTGTTGAGCACGCCAACGGTGCCGGCGAACTCCTGGGCGGCGGGGTCGGGCTTGATCGCGGCATGCAGGATCTGCACCAGCCGTTGCTGCTCCTGGAACCGCTTCAGCACCACCTCAGGAGCGATCAGGGCTTCGACGGCATCCTCGATCGCCTGCAGGCGCTGCATGCCATCGGTAATGACATGAATGGCGGCGATGTCCACCTGATGCTCGGCGCAGAAGCGAATGGCGTCATCGAGCACCTGGCGCAGCTGAGCCACCAGCACCGCCTTGTCCTGGGTGGGTTTGGACCCGCCTCCACCAGGGCCACCACCACGGCCGCCATAAAGGGCCAGGGCCTTCTCCAACGACGCAAAGACATTGGCGTAATCCACGATCAGGCCGCTGTGCTTGCCGGGGTAGACGCGGTTGGCCCGAGCGATGGTCTGCATCAGGGTGTGATTGCGCATCGGCTTGTCGAGATACAGCGTCGAGCAGGTGGGCGCATCAAAGCCGGTGAGCCACATGGCGCACACAAACACCAGCCGCAGGGGATCGCTGGGGTC
>JBEIQU010000040.1:0-9830 GCA_040376355.1 Prochloraceae cyanobacterium
AGATGCGTTTTCAGCGGAAGATTGGTTTCGCTTCCACAATCGCTACGCCAATGGAGAGCCAATTATCGCTCCTTGATTATCTTGCTTGTTGGCTCGCCAATGTTGCCGCTTCCTGTTGTTCAGAAGGGAGGCGGCATCTCGGGATCAGTTCTCTCATCACGCCATCCTCTTCGCTTGCGTGAATCGCTGTGCCTTCTGGTGCTGCCTAAATGTTTATTTGCAGCCTGAACGCACCAATTGTCTGCGTAGCCACAACACAAGCCACTCAACCCCCTGCGACCTCCCTCCGCACCCCACTGCCACAACGCCTGCGGTTCGCCGCCAGCTTGCGTGCCAGTCGCTCGTTGATCCCCAGCTCCGCTCCCCGCCAGAGGCGATCCATCTCTCGGGTGAAGTGAGCCGCCAGCAGCGGTGACTCGATCACCAGCAGCCCCTCATCGTTCTGATGGGCGGCGCTGGGGCTCCAGTTGAAGCTGCCTGTGATCACGGTGCGGTTGTCGATCACAGCGAACTTGTGGTGCAGCTTGTCGCCGCCGGGGAGCTGCGGGATTCCCACCCCTTGGCTGGGGCGCTGCAGGGGGTGATTGCCCGCTTCGAGTTTGCAGTGCTGGTCCGCCAGTGCAACGCCCAGTAGATCCAGAACTTCAGAGAAAGACCGGCTGGCAAAGCCGGGATCGGCCAATAGCCGTAGCTGGACACCCCCTTGCTGCAGAGCGCTGATCACGGTGGTCAGGGGTTGGGCTGAGAACACGAACAGGGCCAGGTCCACCTGCTGTTGCGCGGCCTTCAAGGTGGTGGCGATCAGCTGCAGCCCGCCGTTGGGATCCTGGCGGCCATGGGGCGCGAACAGCACAGTCACTGGTGTGTTGCCGACCAGGACCGTGGTGGCTGGGCCTGAGCCTTTGGCCAGTCCGAAACGACTGTCGCTGGCACCGCCCGGGCCGTCGCCCCACATCCGTTGGAACTCCCCAGCAAACACCGCCGCCAGGGCGCCACTGTTGAAGCGCAGCAGATGGTTCACGTTGCCGCGGGTGCGCCGATCGTCCGGATCGCCATGGATGCAGCTAGGGGTGAAGTTGGCGGAACCGGTCACCACCACCCGTCGGTCGGCCACCAGAAATTTGCTGTGCATGAGCGCGCTGCCGCGGCTGCCATCCGCGGTGTCGTCCAGCAGCGGCACACCACCGCGCTGCAGCACCGCCACCGCATCCCCCTGCGCCCGCTCCATGGCATCGAGCCGGCCATCACGGTTGCGATCCGCCAGGGCCATCAACTGGCGCTGGCGTTGGCGCAGATGGGGGCTCAGCTCTGCCTCGTGTTGGCTGCTCCAGGGTTGGCTGTAGGTGTTCTCCAGTACCACCTGCACCCGCACGCCGCGGTGGTGTTGCTCCACCAGGGCCTTGGCCAGCTGCGGCAGCGACAGCTCCTGCACCGCCACCAGCAGCTCCCGCTTTGCCCCCCGGATCGTGTGCAACAGCAGGGATTCCAGATCGTCGCCGGCGCGCGGTTCGCCGTGGATGGGGCTGCGATAGCGGGCTTCAGCCCGGTGGTTGAACACCACCTCGATGGCCGGAGGCAGCGGCAAGGGTGGCGGTGCCTGGCCCTCCAGGCGGCCCGCCTGGCTGCAGGCCTGCAGCAGGCCAACGCTGCCCCGAACCAGCATCCGGCCCATCCATGCAGTGCGGCATCGGCCCACGGCCCAAGGTGCAGCTCGGGTTCAGGGTTCCCCGCTCAGCTTGCCGTTAGCCGTGTTCGGGCAATTCAGAGGTGCGCAGCATCGCCGCGAACCAGAGGCTGCTCAGCAGCACCGCCGCCAGCACCCCGGCGCCGACGCTGACGCGCACCATCAGCAGCGGCACCACCACCGGCAACACCAGGGCGCCGGCCAGGGGCGTGAAGGCCACCACGGTTTTCAAGGTTGGGGAGCCCGCTGGTGCAGTTGCGTTCGGCATGGGGCCTCAGAACCACTCCGCCACAGCTTGGTCGAGGGGATTGCTGTTGTCTTCCGGGGTGGTGCGCTGGAATTCCAGGCGGATGTTGCGGCGCTGTTCACCGTCGGCGGCCACCGCTTCGATGGCATACACCTGCTGGCCATCGCGGAACGGCACCTGGATGCGGAAGGTGCCATCGCTGGAGAGGGGCACCTCTTCTCCGCCGATGCTGAGCTTGGCGGAGGGGTCTGTGGCGCCGTAGACGATCAGCTCGGCATCGGCCACCAGCCAGAAGGCCCGTTGCCGGGGGGACACGACGCCAGAGCCGGACTCATTGCGGCCACTGGCCCAGAGGCCGGCACCAGAGGCGTTGAGGCCGGCCCCCGAGCCCGACTCCAGTTCGTGGAAGGCTTCGGAGCCGCGCCCGAGCCGGCGACTGCCAATGGTGGCGGTTTGGTAAAGGCGTTCGTGCAGGCCGTTGTCGCTGCTGGGCAGGGTCTGCGGGCTGATCACTCCCGGTGGGGTATCCAGCGAGAAGGGCACGAACTGATCGAGGATCTGCTCGCTGGGGTGCAGCGCCGGAACCCGGGCCACCGAGGAGAAGGCCAGGGAGATCCAGCCGCCGCCGCTGATGCGATACCCCAGCTCCACGCGGTAGTCGCGGTCGCTGAGGGGAACCGGTAAATACCACTCGGTGGCATGGCTATCGACCGGCACCTCCTGCAGGGTGTGGGGATGGCTGTCGCCGCTGCTGAGCCCCGTGACATCCGCCACCCGCAGACACAACTGGCTGGCTCCAGCCTTGAAGGCCTGCTGGCGATCCGCTTCACAGATCTCCCAGAACACGTAAGCCCACTGAGGGTCACGGGGCAGAAACACCACCCGGCTGTCCTCAGGGCTGAGGGTGGAGGGGCGGCGCTCCGCATCAACGCTGCTGAGGTCGGCCTGGCGTTTGCCGATGGCACTCAGCAGCTCATCCTTGGTTTTGCGGCTGTAGAGACTCACCCCCAGCTCGCTGGCCACCTGGCGCAGTTGGCGCAGGGTCATCCGGGCCAGCGATGACAGGGTTTGACTCACAGCGCCTCCTGATTCTGTTCGGGATCAGTCTGACCAACTTTCCCGTATCCACCCCCGTGTGCATCCCAGGGGTCAGGATCCCGTGACCACCGGCCGGGCCAAAGCCCGGGGGGCTGGGCACAAAAAAGCGGCGGGGATGCCGCCGCTTGGGATCCGATGGGGGCCTGGGCTCAGCGGCCGAGGCTGCGGTAGGGAACCTTGGCCAGGTAATCGATGTCGGCGCTGCCGGCGGAGTTGGCGCCACGCAGGGCGGGGAGGGTGCGCACCCAGGACATGTAGTCCTGCGGGTAGCCACCGCGGCGCTGCAGGGCGCGCTCGGGAAGCTTGCGGGCGGTGCCGGTGTAGACGATCTGCGGGAACCCGAAGATGCCGCGGTAGTAGGCGTCGTAGCGGGGGCTGGTGATGTTGAAGGGGGTTTCGCCCAGGTCGCGGCTGCCCACCACGCGGTTGCGGTGGTAGGGCACGGTGTCGTAACCGAAGGCGTTCAGGTACTCCTGGCTGTCGAGGATGTCGTCCACCATCCCCTTGACGCCGCGGGTCATCAGCACGGCCGACCAGGCGATCTCTTCGGACTTGCCGTGGGTGGGGCGGCCCAGCAGCTTTTCCACCAGGTGGCGGGCCACCTTGTAGTTGCTGTTGAGGGTGTAGAAGCTGCGGTTGAAGGTGTCCGACAGACACAGCGAGCGGATGAAGTCACGCACGGTGATCTGACCGTTGCGCACCTGGCTTTCCAGGGTCAGGTCGCGGTCGACCTTGAAGGCGTGGAAAAAGATCTGGCGGTAGGCCGCTTCGATCACGAAATTCTGGTCTTCGCGATCCATGGCCTTATCCATGGCGACCGCTTTCGGATCCTCATCCGAGCCCACACGCAGCGCGGCAACGCGCGCGTTCTGCGTGGTGGGGGCGTACTTCAGGAGAGGAAGGGCCACTCGAGCTTCAGCATCCGTCGGCGCTGATCGTAGAAGTGCAGCCAGGGCGGCACTGAAGCGCCTCTGCCAGGACTCACAGTCCGTAACGTTCGCCGCCCCGTTGGTTACCAGCCGAGGGGGGACAGGGCCGGTGCCGCCACCACCTCACCCATCGGGGCGCTGGGCTTGGCGCTGGTCGTGTCATCGCAGCGGGTTTCGATGCAGAACGAGGCGTTGTTGGAGAGCCCCTCCACGGTGCTGGAACGCAGCCGCACGTTCGGCCCCGCGAAGGCGAAGCGCTCCCACACATTCATCGTTTCGTACTCGGTGCTGAGCAGCAGGCCGTCGCGCTCATCCATGTGGAAGCGGGAGCTGGCGGGGGCCTTTTCGGCGTAGCCCAGGTCGCGCAGCAGCAGCCCGGCACGGCCGCGCTCATCGGTGGGGATCAGGCCGATCACGCTCTCCCCCTGGTGGTCTTCCCCGGCCCGATCCCAGGCCATCGAGGCGCTCCAGCGCACCCAGCAGCCCCCCACCAGGCCGGCGGGATCCTGGCCGTGCAGTTCGGCGATGGCCTTCAGCCGTGAATCCTGTGGATCCAGCTCCTCCACCACGATCAGCGAACCGCCCGCTTCGGCGCGGCGGTGCAGCAGGTGGTGCACGCTGCGCTGGGAACGCCAGCGGCCGCAGCTCAGTCGAAAGAAGCTGAGGGCATCGGCGATGGTGAGGCTCCCACTGGCCAGGCTCACGCGGGTGCAGCGACTGCAGCGATGATCACACCCCAGACCATCGGTGTGTTGGCCGCCCTGGCGGCGGCCCTCTGCTGGACCGTGTCCAGTGCCCTCTGGCGGCAGTTGCCCACGTCGCTGACGGCGGTCCAGCTCAACCTGCTCAAGAACTGGCTGGCCCTGCTCTTGCTGCTGCCGGCCCTGCTGGCGCGCCCCTGGTCGCATCAGCCCCAGGCCCTGGTGTTGCTGGGCCTCAGTGGGGTGTTGGGCATCGCCCTGGGGGACAGCCTCTACTTCGCAGCGCTGCGGCGCCTGGGCACCCGGCGCACCCTCACCCTGGATGCCGGCGGGCCGGCGGTGACGGCGGTGGCGGGCCTGGTGTGGCTGACGGAGGTGCCCACGCCGCAGCAATGGCTGGGGTTGGGGTTGATCACCGCCGCCCTGGTGTTGGTGGCGCTGCAGCAGCCCGCTGCTGAGGGGGCGCCTCCGCCGGCGGCCCAGCGCCTGGGGGTGTTGCTGGCCCTCGGGGCCCTGCTGGCGGGCAGTGGCGGGGCGCTGCTAGCCCGGGCTGCCCTCAGAGGTGGGGCATTGGATCCCCTGCAGGCGACCCTGGTGCGCTTGCTGGTGGCGGGCCTGGTGTTGCTGCCCCTGGCCCGGGGGCTGCCGGGCTGGCCCCCCAGGCCCCGCCCGGCCCAGCGCCGTTGGCCCCTGTGGCTGCTGGCCACCCTGTTGGGCACCACTGCGGGTATCGCCTTGCAGCAAACGGCCCTGCAGCGGTTGCCCGGCGGGATGGCGGTGTCGCTGCTGGCCACAGCACCCTTGATGGCCTTGCCCCTGGCGAGGCTGGAGGGGGACAGCCCCGGTTGGAGGGGGCTGTTGGCGGCACTGCTGGCCCTGGGGGGGCTTACGGCTCTGGTGGCGTGATCGCCAGCCGCTGATCCGCCTGGCGTTGCCCCCAGCGCACCAGATCGGCGATCTGCAGATCCAAGGCGGCGAGCCCCTGCTCCTGGCCGATCTGCTCGAGCTGCAGCGCCGCCTTGCCCAGCTGCTCCACCAACACGGGAATGAAGGTGGGGTCTACCGCCAGGTTGCTCTGGCGCTGGGCCCAGGCCAGCAGCCGCTGGGTATCCGGTAGGGGTTCGCCGTCGTCGGCGGCCTGCTGCAGGCAGCGCAGGCTGTGGGCCAATAGCCGCAGGTGATGGCGCTCGAGGGCCGGTAGCAGCGTTCCCTCGAGTTCCGTGAGGTCGTGCTCGCTCAGCACGGTTGCAGCCGGAACCCGCAGGCCTGGCCGCCCTCCAGCAGCCAGTGCACGCGCTCCACCTCGCAGTCGGGGAAGGTGTGTCGGATCAGCTGGAGTTCCTGGTCGCAGACGCAGGGGAACTGCTCGGCGATCTTCATCACAGAGCAGTGGAATTCGCTCATCACCCAGCCGGGGCCATTGGGGTCCGGGCGCAGCTCGGCCACATAACCCTCGCTGCGGCGCAGCTCCACCAGCCGCTCCAGGCGCTGTTGCAGCGTGCCGGTGCCGATCCGGTGGCGGTAGTCGGTGGCTTTGTCCGCCGCCTGGCGTTGCAGCAGCTCTGTCACCGTGCCGGTGGGCAGGCTGGCGGCGATGGAGCTCAGCAGCCCTAGGGCGAACTGGTCGCTGCCATCGGGAAACTGGCCGCGTCCCGCCGGTGTGAGGTGCCAGCGGTTGCTGGGACGTCCGGGGCCTTCGGTGCAAGGGCTGGCCTCCACCAGACCCTCCTCCTCCAGGGAGCGCAGGTGGCGCCGCATCACCTGCACCGACACCCCGAGGTCCTGGGCCAACTGGGCAGCCGTCAGCTCACCCTGACGCAGCATCAGGGTCAGGGCGGCTTCGCGGGTGGGGGCCTGGGTGGAAGCGCTCATGGGGCACTCTGACTTCCACACCATGCCACGGGCATTCCGGTGCTGACGAGTGGGGTCCGTTCAGGGCCACAATGGCGCGCAGCCCCGAGCGATCCGCGCTTGCCTTAGGGTCAACTTGCGAAACCACCTGGTTTCGTAACTGGTTGGACGCGTCGGCGCCTTGCTCGCCCGTGTGCCAACACAGTTTTGTTGGACCCCATGGCGGCCGGTTCCGGCCCTGACCCTGCCCGCCTCTCCCCTGCGCTCATGTCCGCCGATTCCAGCTCTGCCGAATCCAGCCCTGCCACCAGCTCCTCCGGCAGCGAGAGCCTTGAGGTGATCCGCAAGTTTGCGGAAACCTATGCGCAGCGCACCGGCACCTATTTCTGCAGCGAGCCCAGCGTGACCGCTGTGGTGCTGGAGGGTCTGGCCCGCCACAAGGATGAGCTGGGCGGTGCCCTGTGCCCCTGCCGCCACTACGAAGACAAAGAGGCTGAGGTGGCCCAGGCCTTCTGGAACTGCCCCTGCGTGCCCATGCGCGAGCGCAAGGAGTGCCACTGCATGCTGTTCCTCACCGAAGACAACCCCTTCCGCGGCGAGAAGCAGACCATCACGCTCGAGGAAGTGAAGGCCCACACCGCCGGTTGAGGAGAAGGCGATGAGCACCCCGCAAGCCGTTGGCGATCTGGTGAGTCAGCCGTACAAGTACGGCTTCGTCACCGACATCGAAACCGAAAAGATCGCCAAGGGCCTCAGCGAGGACGTGGTGCGCTTGATCTCCAGCAAGAAAGAGGAGCCTGCCTTCCTGCTGGACTTCCGTCTGCGGGCCTATCGCCAGTGGCTGCAGATGCGCGAGCCCGACTGGGCGGCCCTCGGCTATCCGCCGATCGACTACCAGGACGTCATCTATTACGCCGCCCCGAAGCAGCAGGCCAAGAAGGCCAGCCTCGATGAGGTGGACCCGAAGCTGCTGGAAACCTTCGACAAGCTCGGTATCCCCCTGAGCGAGCAGAAACGCCTCTCAAACGTGGCCGTGGATGCGGTGTTCGACAGCGTGTCGATCGCCACCACCTACAAGGAAAAGCTGGCGGAGCACGGGGTGATTTTCTGCTCCATCAGCGAAGCGGTGAAGGAGCACGCGGAGCTGATTGAGCGCTACCTGGGCACCGTCGTACCCAGCAACGACAACTACTTCGCGGCTCTCAATTCGGCCGTGTTCAGCGACGGTTCCTTCGTATTCATCCCCAAGGGGGTGGACTGCCCGATGGAGCTCTCCACCTACTTCCGCATCAACTCCGGTGACACGGGGCAGTTCGAGCGCACCCTGATCGTGGCGGAGGAAGGGGCTTCGGTCAGCTATCTGGAAGGCTGCACCGCCCCGATGTTCGACACCAACCAACTGCACGCCGCGGTGGTGGAGCTGGTGGCCCTCGATGATGCGTCGATCAAGTACTCCACCGTGCAGAACTGGTATGCCGGTGATGAGCACGGCGTTGGCGGCATCTACAACTTCGTGACCAAGCGCGGCCAGTGCCGTGGTGACCGCAGCAAGATCAGCTGGACCCAGGTGGAAACCGGTTCAGCGATCACCTGGAAGTACCCCAGTTGCGTGCTCCAGGGCGCTGATTCGGTGGGCGAGTTCTATTCCGTGGCCCTCACCAACAACCGCCAGCAGGCGGACACCGGCACCAAGATGATTCACGTGGGCCCGCGCAGTCGCTCCACGATCGTGAGCAAGGGGATCAGCGCCGGCCATTCCGCCAACAGCTATCGCGGTTTGGTGCAGATCGGCCCCAAGGCGGTGGGGGCACGCAACTACAGCCAGTGCGATTCGATGTTGATCGGCGACCAGGCAGCCGCCAACACCTACCCCTACATCCGCTCCCAGCAGCCCCAGGCTTCCGTGGAGCACGAGGCCAGCACCTGCCGCATTTCCGAAGATCAGCTCTTTTACCTGCAGAGCCGAGGTATCGGCTTTGAGGAGGCGGTTTCGATGATGGTGAGCGGCTTCTGCCGCGATGTGTTCAACCAGTTGCCGATGGAGTTCGCCGCCGAGGCCGACAAGCTGCTGGCCCTCAAACTGGAGGGCTCCGTGGGTTGATCCGGCCCGCGCCCATCCATCCCTGCGCCTCCCTTCCTTCTTCCGCTTTCCTGACCGCTCCCCTGTGATTCGCCCCGACGCCCCCGTGCTGCTTGAGATCCGCGACCTGGAGGCGCGGGTGGAGGACAAGGCGATCCTCAAGGGGGTCAACCTGACGGTGCGCGCCGGCGAGATCCACGCCGTGATGGGCCGTAACGGCAGCGGCAAGAGCACCCTCTCCAAGGTGCTGGCGGGCCATCCGGCCTACACCGTGACCGCCGGGTCGGTGACCTACCGCGGCGACAACCTGCTGGAGCTCGATCCGGAGCAGCGCGCGCGCATCGGCGTGTTTCTGGGCTTTCAGTACCCCGTGGAGATTCCTGGGGTGAGCAACCTCGAATTCCTGCGGGTGGCCACCAATGCCCGCCGCGCTGAGCAGGGCCACGAAGAGCTCGACACCTTCGCGTTCGAGGATCTGGTGCGCGAGCGCCTGCAGGTGGTGCAGATGGATCCGGCCTTCCTGGAGCGCTCGGTGAACGAGGGCTTCAGTGGCGGTGAGAAGAAGCGCAACGAGATCCTGCAGATGGCGCTGCTGGATCCGCTGGTGGCGATCCTCGATGAAACCGACTCCGGCCTCGACATCGATGCCCTGCGCATCGTGGCCGGTGGGGTGAACCAGCTGGCCAATGCCGATAACGCCACCCTGCTGATCACCCACTACCAGCGTTTGCTGGATGCAATCACCCCCGACTATGTGCACGTGATGGCGGCGGGCCGCATCCTGCGCACCGGCGGCAAGGAGCTGGCCCTGGAGCTGGAGCGGCGCGGCTACGACTGGGTGGATCAGGAGCTGGCGGCCCTGGAGGCGGCCGAGCCCCGCACCCCGGCGGAGGTGGCCTGAATGGGCGCCAGCCTCGCTGCGGCTCCCGGGCGTGACACGGCCTGGTTGACCCCCTGGTTGGCCCAGTTGCCGCCCCCCGCCGGAGACCTGGCGACGGTGCAGCAGCGTGGCCGCCGTGCCCTGGCGGAGCAACCGCTGCCCTCAGCGCGCCAGGAGGACTGGCGCTTCACCGATCTCTCCCTGCTGGCCCAGCTGCCCCTGGCCCCCGCCAGCGCCGCCGCGCCACAGCCGCTGCCGCCGCTGCCAACGGCCGAGCCTGATGTGCTGCGTCTGCACCTGGACGGCTGCCAGGACCCCCTGGAGGGCCACACGTTGCCGGCGGGGCTGGAGCCGCTGAGC
>JBEIQU010000239.1:0-3167 GCA_040376355.1 Prochloraceae cyanobacterium
GCCGTGCTGACCAACGGTCAGCTGATCACCGAGGACGCCGGCCTCAAGCTGGAGAACGCCAAGCTGGAGATGCTGGGCACCGCCCGCCGCATCACCATCAACAAGGACACCACCACCATCGTGGCCGAAGGCAACGAGGTGGCTGTGAAGGCCCGCTGCGAGCAGATCCGCAAGCAGATGGACGAAACCGACTCCTCCTATGACAAGGAGAAGCTGCAGGAGCGTCTGGCCAAGCTGAGCGGCGGTGTGGCCGTGGTCAAGGTGGGTGCCGCCACCGAGACCGAGATGAAGGACAAGAAGCTGCGCCTGGAAGACGCCATCAACGCCACCAAGGCGGCCGTTGAAGAAGGCATCGTTCCCGGCGGTGGCACCACCCTGGCCCACCTGGCCCCGGCCCTCGAGCAGTGGGCAGCCTCCAACCTCTCCGGCGAGGAGCTGATCGGCGCCACCATCGTGGCGTCCGCCCTCACCGCTCCCCTCAAGCGCATCGCTGAGAACGCTGGTGCCAATGGCGCCGTTGTGGCCGAGCACGTCAAGAACAAGCCCTTCAACGAGGGCTATAACGCCGCCACCGGCGAGTACGTCGACATGCTGGCCGCCGGCATCGTGGACCCCGCCAAGGTGACCCGCTCCGGTCTGCAGAATGCCGCGTCTATCGCCGGCATGGTGCTGACCACCGAGTGCATCGTGGCTGATCTGCCCGAGAAGAAGGACGCTGCTCCCGCCGGTGGCGGCATGGGCGGCGGCGACTTCGATTACTGATCCATCCAGGGATCCCGCAGGGGGCTTCGGCCCCCTCACCGGGTTCGGCACTGGAGCCAGCGCCCCCACAGTGGGGCGCTTTTTCATGGGCGTCGCTGGGCCGGGGCCTGGCCTCAGGAGGGCTTGAAGCTGAGGGCCACGCCGTTGTTGCAGTAGCGCTTGCCGGTGGGGCGGGGGCCGTCGTTGAACACGTGCCCTTGGTGGCCGCCGCAGCGTTTGCAGTGGTATTCGGTGCGCGGCACGATCAATTTGAAATCGAGCGTGGTGCCGAGGGCGCCGGCCAGCGGTTCCCAGAAGCTGGGCCAGCCGGTGCCGCTGTCGTATTTCGCCTTGGAGCTGAACAGGGGCAGATCGCAGCCGGCGCAATGAAAGGTGCCGGTGCGTTTTTCGCCGTTGAGCGGGCTGCTGAAGGGCCGTTCGGTGCCCTCTTGGCGCAGCACGGCATAGGCGGCCGGGCTCAAGCGCGCCTTCCAGGCGGCCTCGCTGAGTTGCCAGCGGGGATCAGCGGCCTTGCTGGCCGCTGCGGCGGGCCGGGCCCCGAGTAGGGGGCTACCCAGGCTGAGCAGGCTGGCCAACAGGCCGCGGCGGGTCATGGCTGGGGCTCCCGGATCAGGCTCCCTTGAGCCAGCCGGCGCTCAGCGCGACGGCCAGGCCCAGGAAGATCGCCAGCAGGGTCCAGCTGATGCGGTTGAGGGTGGCCTCGGCGCTGCGGGCGCTGCTGAACATGGAGCTGCCACTGGAGGCCAGGCCGCCCATGCCGTCGCCCTTGGGGCTGTGTAGCAACACGCTGATCACCAGCAGAACGCCACTGCTGAGCCAGATCCAGGTGAAGGTGGTTTGGAGCATGGGTGGAGCCTAGGTGTCGCGCAGGTGTCACCCCTGGGGGTGCTCAGACCCCCAGGGTCTGGGGAATGCGGTTGGGCACCGCCGGGCTGCCCAGGGGCACGATCAGGGAATGGCCAGTCATGCGGGCCGGCTGCGGCAGCCCCAGGATCTGCAGCAGGGTGGGGGCGATGTCGGCCAGGCCTCCGCCGCTGCGCAGTTCCACCGCGTTGCCATGGCCCGGCAGCTTGCGCTTCTCGCCTTCCACCAGGATCACCGGCACGGGATTGGTGGTGTGGGCGGTCCAGGGGCGCCCATCGGGCCCTTCCATTAGCTCGGCGTTGCCATGGTCGGCGGTCACCAGCAGGGTGCCGCCCATGCGGTTGGTGGCTTCCAGCAGGCGGCCCACGCTGCGGTCCACGGCGCCGATGGCTTCCACGGTGGCGTCCATCTCGCCGGTGTGGCCCACCATGTCGGGGTTGGCGTAATTGATCACCACCAGTGCATAGATGCCCTTATGGATGGCGGCAATGCAGCTGTCGGTGAGCTGCTCAGCCGACATGGCCGGGGCCTGGTCGTAGGTGGCCACCCGCGGGGAGGGCACCAGGTGCCGGTCTTCACCGGGGTAGGGCTGCTCGATGCCCCCATTCATGAAATAGGTGACGTGGGGGTATTTCTCGGTTTCCGCGGTGCGGAACTGCCGCAGGCCCGACTCCGACACCACTTGCCCCAACAGGCCATCGAGGGATTCGGGCGGGAAGGCCACCGCCACCGGCAGACCTGCTTCGTATTGGGTGAAGGTGACCATCTGCAGGTCGTCAATCGCGTCCCGCTCGAAGGTGTTGAACTCCGGCACCACCAGGGCGCGCACCAATTGACGCACCCGGTCGGGGCGGAAGTTGAAGCACACCAGCCCATCGCCAGCGCTGATGGCGCCTGTACCCAGCCGGGTGGGTTCGATGAATTCGTCGGTGATGCCGCCGGCGTAGGCCTCCTCCAGCACCTGCTGCGGGCTGAGGGGGCTCACCTCGCCCTCCTCGGTGAACAGGCGATAGGCCTTTTCGGTGCGATCCCAGCGGTTGTCGCGGTCCATGGCCCAGTAGCGGCCACAGAGGGTGCTGATGCGCCCCACCCCAGCGGCGGCGATCTGCTGCTCCACGGTGGAGACAAAGCCCGGGGCGCTTTGGGTGGGGGTATCGCGGCCGTCGGTGATCACATGCACGCAGACGTCCTTCAGCCCGCGGGCCTGGGCCCAGCGCAGCAGGCCCCCCAGGTGATCGATGTGGCTGTGCACCCCGCCGTCGGAGCAGAGGCCGATCAGGTGCAGGGTTGTGCCGCTGGCCAGCAGCCGATCGGCCAGGGCGTTGAGTTCGGGGTTGTCGTTGAGGCTGCCGTCGCGCACCGCCTGGGTGATGCGCACCAGTTCCTGGCGGATGATGCGACCGGCGCCGATGGTGAGATGCCCCACCTCGGAGTTGCCCATCTGATCGTCGGGCAGGCCCACATCGGCCCCGCTGGCTTGGATCAGCGTGTGGGGATAGGCATGCCAGAGGGCATCCATCACCGGGGTTTCAGCCGCCCGA
>JBEIQU010000219.1:0-3474 GCA_040376355.1 Prochloraceae cyanobacterium
CTCCAGCCGCATGCTGGAGACCTTCGTGCCGCCCTACGAATCCACCGTCACCGAGCGGCTGTGGGATGCCGGTGCGGTGCTGCTGGGCAAGACCAACCTCGATGAGTTCGCCATGGGCAGCTCCACCGAGACCTCGGCCTTCGGTCCCAGCCGCAACCCGTGGAATCCGGAGAAGGTGCCCGGCGGCAGCTCCGGGGGCAGTGCTGCCGCCGTGGCCGCCGGTGAGTGCGTGGCTTCCCTCGGCTCCGACACCGGTGGCTCGATCCGCCAGCCCGCTGCCTTCTGCGGCGTGGTGGGCCTCAAGCCCACCTATGGGCGCGTCAGCCGCTATGGCCTCGTGGCCTTCGCCAGCTCCCTCGATCAGGTGGGTCCCTTCACCACCAGCGTGGCCGATGCGGCCGAGTTGCTGCAGGTGATCGCTGGCGAGGATCCGCGCGATTCCACCTGTCTCAAGGCGCCGGTGCCGGATTACCGCGCCGCCCTCACCCAGCCCGTGAAGGGGCTGCGGGTGGGCATCGTGCGCGAATGCATGGAAGCCGAAGGCCTCGACCCCCAGGTGAAGGCGTCGGTGCAGGTCGCGGCGGAGCAGCTGCAGGCCCTGGGCTGTGAGCTGGTGGAGGTGAGCTGCCCCCGCTTCAACGACGGCATCGCCACCTATTACGTGATCGCCCCCTCGGAGGCCTCCGCCAACCTGGCCCGCTACGACGGCGTCAAATACGGCTACCGGGCCGCCGATGCCGCCAGCCTGGCGGAGATGACCGCCCGCAGCCGTGCCGAGGGCTTCGGCGATGAGGTGAAGCGCCGCATCCTGATCGGCACCTACGCCCTCTCCGCCGGCTACGTGGATGCCTATTACAAGAAGGCCCAGCAGGTGCGCACCCTGATCCGCCGCGACTTCGACCGCGCCTTCGACACGGTGGACGTGCTGCTCACCCCCACCTCCCCCACCACGGCCTTCGGATTCGGTGCCCACAGCGAGGATCCCCTGGCCATGTACCTGGCTGACCTGCTGACCATTCCCGCCAACATGGCGGGCCTGCCGGCCATCAGCCTGCCCTGCGGGTTCGATACCGCCGGTCTGCCGATCGGGGTGCAGCTGATCACCGGGGTGCTGCAGGAGGAGCGGCTGCTGCAGGTGGCCTGGCACTACGAGCAGGCGGCCCGGGTGATGGAGCAGCGGCCGGCGGCGGCGCTGGTGCCCTGAAGCGCTACATCTAGCGTTCGGCCCTTAGCCTGGGGGCGGAAACCACCACCGGTTCCGCTGCTCCGGTCGTTCCGGCTTCGCCCTTGGCCTTCGTTCCGCTCCACAACCACAGCGACTACAGCCTCCTGGATGGGGCCAGTCAGCTGCCGGCCATGGTCAAGCGGGCCGAGGCGCTGGGTATGCCCGCCCTCGCCCTCACCGACCACGGGGTGATGTACGGGGCGATCGAACTGTTGAAGCTCTGCCGCGGCACATCCGTCAAGCCGATCATCGGCAACGAGATGTACGTGATCAACGGCTCCCTCGACGACCCCAATCCCCCCAAGAAGGAGCGTCGCTACCACTTGGTGGTGCTCGCCAAGAATGCGGTTGGCTACCGCAACCTGGTGAAGCTCACCAGCATCAGCCACCTGCGCGGCATGCGCGGCCGCGGCATCTTCGCCCGCGCCTGCATCGACAAGGACACCCTCGAGCGCCACAGCGAAGGGCTGATCGTGGCTACTGCCTGCCTCGGCGGCGAGCTCTCCCAGGCGATCCTGCGCAACCGCCCCGATGTGGCCCGCGATGTGGCCCGTTGGTACCAGGGCGTCTTCGGCGACGACTTCTACCTGGAGATCCAGGACCACGGCTCCCCCGAGGATCGCATCGTCAACGTGGAGCTGGTGCGCATCAGCCAGGAACTGGGCATTCCCCTGATCGCCACCAACGACGCCCACTACCTCACCAGCAACGACGCCGAGGCACACGACGCCCTGCTCTGCATCCTCACCGGCAAGTTGGTGAGCGATGAGAAGCGGCTGCGCTACACGGGCACTGAGTACATCAAGGGCGAGCAGGAGATGCTCGGCCTGTTCTCGGACCACCTCGATCCCGCCGTGGTGGCCCAGGCGGTGACCAACACCGCCGTGGTGGCGGACAAGGTGGAGGACTACGACATCCTCGGGCGCTATCAGATGCCCCGTTTCCCCATTCCCGACGGCCACACCCCCGTCAGCTACCTGCAGGAGGTGAGCGAACAGGGGCTGCGGGCGCGGCTGGGGTTGGGCGATGGGGATCCCTTCGAGCCCACCTATGGCGAACGGCTCACCTTCGAGCTGCAGGTGATGGAGCAGATGGGCTTCCCCACCTACTTCCTGGTGGTGTGGGACTACATCCGCTTCGCCCGGGAGAGCGGCATTCCGGTGGGGCCCGGTCGCGGCTCCGCCGCCGGCTCCCTGGTGGCCTACGCCCTGGGCATCACCAACATCGACCCGGTCACCAACGGTCTGCTGTTCGAGCGCTTCCTCAACCCGGAACGCAAGTCGATGCCGGATATTGATACCGACTTCTGCATCGAGCGCCGCGGGGAGGTGATCGACTACGTCACCCGCCGCTATGGCGAGGACAAGGTGGCCCAGATCATCACCTTCAACCGCATGACCTCCAAGGCCGTGCTGAAGGACGTGGCGCGGGTGCTCGACATCCCCTACGGCGACGCCGACCGGCTGGCAAAGCTGATTCCGGTGGTGCGCGGCAAGCCCGCCAAGCTCAAGGAGATGATCGGCGACGAATCGCCGGCGCCGGAGTTCCGCGAGAAGTATCAGAACGACCCGCAGGTGAAGCGCTGGGTCGACATGGCCATGCGCATCGAGGGCACCAACAAGACCTTCGGCGTGCACGCGGCCGGGGTGGTGATCGCCGCCGATCCCCTCGACGAAGTGGTGCCCCTGCAGCGCAACAACGACGGCCAGGTGATTACCCAGTACTTCATGGAGGACGTCGAATCGATGGGCCTGCTGAAGATGGATTTCCTGGGGCTCAAGAACCTCACCATGATCGACAAGACCATCGATCTGGTGGAGCAGAGCACCGGCGAGAAGCTCGACCCCGACGCCCTTCCCCTCAACGATCCCGGCACCTATGGCCTGCTGGCCCGCGGCGACCTGGAGGGCATCTTCCAGCTCGAATCCAGCGGCATGCGCCAGATCGTGCGCGACCTCAAACCCTCCTCCCTGGAGGACATCTCCTCAATCTTGGCCCTCTACCGACCGGGGCCCTTGGATGCGGGCCTGATTCCCAAGTTCATCAACCGCAAGCACGGCCGCGAGGCGATCGATTTCGCCGACGCCAAGCTGGAGCCGATCCTGCGGGAGACCTACGGAATCATGGTCTACCAGGAGCAGATCATGCGCATCGCCCAGGACCTGGCGGGCTACTCCCTCGGCGAGGCCGACCTGCTGCGGCGCGCCATGGGCAAAAAGAAGAAGAGCGAGATGGAGAAGCACCAGAGC
>JBEIQU010000005.1:0-18834 GCA_040376355.1 Prochloraceae cyanobacterium
AAGGCCAGCGGCTGGGGCATCCCCGTGGAGATCGGCATCCTGGCGGGCTTCGGCGGGCGCACCACCGCCATGGGCCCCTTGAGCGAGAAGGTGCGCCTGGCCGCCGAACGGGGCCACGGCGTGATCTATTTCTATTGGGAAGGCCTGTGGGGCCTGCACGCCGGCCCGGAGGGGGCCGAGCGGCGCCGCAGCCGTTTCAGCCAGCTGCACCAAGGCCTGCAGCTGCTGGAGGCCGGCGAACCGGTGTCCGAGGGGCGCTGAGGCGCGGACTCAGATCAGCCCGCGCCTCGGCACTGATCCACCACCTCGCGGCTATTGGGGGAGAGCGGTGCCGCCGCCAGCTGGTCAAGGGCTTCGCGCATGCGGGCGCGGCGCTCCGGGCCGTAGCTCTGCCAGCGGCTAAACAGCTTGGCCATGCGCGAGGCGGTGATCGGGTTGCGCTGGTCCACCGCGGCGATCTGCTCGGCCACGAAGCGGTAGCCGCGGCCGTCGGCGGCATGAAACTGAGGCGCCGTGCCGGCGAAGCCCCCCAGCACCGCCCGCAGGGAATTGGGGGCAGCCGGATCAAAGCGCGGATGCTCCAGCAGCTGCCGCACCCGAGCCACCCCATCGCCGAAGGGGGTGGCGGCCTGCAGACCAAACCAGGCATCGAGGATCACCGGCTTGTCCTGCCAGCGGTCGTAGAAGGCCGCCAGGGCAGCACTGCGCTCCGGGCAGTCGTGGCATTGCAGCGCCCGCAGGCCCGCGCGGGCCAGGGTCATCGAGGGCCCCTCCACGGCGGCGGCGGCCTCGGCCCGCACCCCCGGATCACCGGCGGCCGCCCGCCAACTCCAGGCGGTGGCGGTGAGGGCCCGGTCGCCCACGCCATCGGGCCAGGCCAGCAACCACTGGGGCCGGCAGCGCTCCAGGGTGTGCTCCAGCGGCTGCTCAAGCTCCTGGCCAAAGCGTTGCTGCAGCGCCAGCAGCGCTTCAAACAGGGCCGGCGGATCACAGGTCTCGCCGGCCGCATCCTCCAGCTCCGGCAGGCCCGGCAGGGCCAGCAGCATGCTGCGGTTGGCATCGCACAACCCCGGCTCCGCCAGGATCCGCTCGAACGCCGCCACCAACCCCTCCTCCAGTTCGTCGTTAGGGCTGCCGGCGGCACGGTTGAGCACCGCCTGGCGCAGCAGCTCCTGCCCCGCATCCCAGCGGGCGAAGGGGTCGCTGTCGCAGGCCAGCAGATGCAACAGCTCGCGGCTGTCGCGCTCGAGCTGCAGCTTCACCGGCGCTGAGAAGCCCCGCAGCAGCGACAGGGCCGGCGGATGGCTATGGGGTTCGAGGCCCACCAGGGTGAGCTCCTGCTGCGCCTGGTCGATCACCACCAGGCGGCTGACATCCCCCCATCCATGGGCCTGGGTGGCCGCCTGCGCCGCCGCCACCGTTTCGCCGTGGAAGCGCACCGGCAAGGGCTCGCCGGCCTGACCCAACAGCCCCAGCAACAGCGGGATCACCAGGGGCTGCTTGTCGGGCTGGCCAGGGGTGGGCGGGGTGTGCTGGTGCAGGCGCAGCTGCAGGCTGCCGGCCCCGGCGTCCCAGTGGCGCTCGATCTGCAGCTGGGGCGTGCCCGCCTGGTGATACCAACGGCGGAACTGGGCGAAATCAAAGCGCGGCAGCGAAGAGCCCTCGCCGGCACGGGCCCAGGCCTGCTCGGCCGCATCCTGCATCGCCTGCACGAAGTCGTCGCAGGTGGCGGCGCTGCCGTCGTGACGGCTCACATAGAGAGCCATGCCCCGCATGAACGTCTCCTCCCCCAGCAGGGTATGGAGCACACGGATCACCTCCGAGCCCTTTTCGTAGATCGTGGTGGTGTAGAAATTATCGATCGCCTGGTACTGATCCGGCTGAATCGGGTGGGCCGTCGGCCCTGCATCCTCGCGGAACTGGGTGTTGCGCAGCAGCGACACATCCTCGATGCGCTTTACGGCGGCGGAATGCAGATCGGCCGTGAAACTGGCGTCGCGAAACACGGTGAGCCCCTCTTTGAGGGAGAGCTGGAACCAGTCACGGCAGGTGATGCGGTTGCCCGTCCAGTTATGGAAATACTCATGGGCAATCACACTTTCAATCCGCTCCAGTTCGCCATCGCTGGCGGTGGCGGCATCGGCGAGCACCAACTTGGAGTTGAAGATATTGAGGCTCTTGTTCTCCATCGCGCCCATGTTGAAATGGCGCACCGCCACGATGTTGAACTCATCGAGGTCGTACTCCAGGCCGTAGCGGCGCTCATCCCATTGCATCGAGCGCTTCAGCGACGCCATGGCGTGGGCGGTGTAGGGGGCATCGCCGGGCTCCACATGCAAGCGCAGCTGCACGCTGCGGCCGCTGCGGGTGACGAACTGATCGCTCACCTCCTCGAGGCGACCGGCCACCAGGGCAAACAGGTAGGAGGGCTTGGGGAAGGGGTCGTCCCAGACGGCGTAATGGCGGGGGCTGGGCTCCGCACCGGCGGCATTGGGCTCCGCCGGCAGCAGGCCCGTATCCACGCAGTTGCCGTTGGAGAGCAGCACCGGGCACGTGGCGCGATCGGCCTCGATGCGCACGCGGAAACGGCTGAGCAGATCGGGGCGATCCGGGTGATAGGTGATGCGGCGAAACCCCTCCGCTTCGCACTGGGTGGTGAACAGCCCTCCGCTCACATACAGCCCCTCGAGGCTGCTGTTGGTTTCTGGGTGAATCCGCACCAGGCTGCGCAACACAAACGGCCGGGCCGGTGGCTGCAGCAGCTCCAGCTGGCCGGGCTCCTCACGCACGGCGTCAGCCGGCAACGGCACGCCATCGCACGCCAGCTCCAGCAGCTCCAGCTCCACCCCCCGCAGGGTTAGGGGGCCAGGGCTGGCGCCAGGATTGGGCTCCAGCTGCAGGGTGGCCGCCACCAGGGTGTGGTCGGCGTACAGGCGCACCTGCAGCTCGGTGTGAACGATCTGATACGGCGCCGGGCGGTAGTCGGCGAGGCGAACGCTGGCCATGGCGACGGCGTCAGGGCTTGGTGGTGGGGGCCGGTTGGGCGGCGGGGGCTGGTTTCGGCGCCGGGGTCGATCCCTTCTCGGCGTTGGTCTTCAGCACCTCATCCACCTTCTTGCGCACGTCATCGGGCACCTCCTTGGGGCAGAGCTCCACGGCCCCGAGCACCGCGGAATTGATCGAGCCCTTGCGCAGTTCGTCCACAGGGAGCGGCTTGTCGCTCACCTGGCTGATGCGGCCCTGGTGCTGGCCCTGGATCACCTGGGCAATGGTTTCACCGGCGATCGCCACGGCCTTGTCAAACTCCACACCGGCGGCGCGGGCAATGCAGACATTGAGGGCCGCCAGGCGGGTGTAGAGGCTCATGTCGGCCTCGGTGGCGGGGGCAGCCCAGGCGGAGGCGGGGGCCAGCAGCAGGGCCAGGGGCAACAACAGGCGGCCGAGACGGCTGGCGGTGATGCGCACGGACAGGGGGCGATAGCTAGGCCAATCCTGCTGCACGCCACGCTCGCCGGCAGGCAACGGCCTAGGCATCGGCGGGCAGGGGGTCCCCCGCCAGCTCCACACGGATTTCGTGATGCGTCTCCACCAACTCCAGGTTGCCGTCGCGCCAGGAGTAGATCGAGCGGGCGCGGAAGCGGTCCTGATCCACCAGGCGGATGTGCTCGATGATGTCCCACTCGAGGTAGTGCGACTCAAACACCACCTCGTGCTCGTCAACCTGGCGGATCTGGCTCTTGGTGGGGGAGCCGCAGAGGTAGCCGCGGCTACGCCGCAACTGATGGCCACAGAGGGAGGCATCCATGGTGCCCTCGCGGACGTAGCGGGGTTTGCGCTCAAAGAAGTCGTATTCCTTCTCCGGCCACCAGGTGAAGCGATAGCGGGGCTCCACCTCCGCCTGATCGTCAAACGTCTGCACCCGCAGCAGCATGTCCACCCGCAGCACTTCATCGTCGGGGAAGAAGTACTGACGGCGCGACCGCCACAGCCCCAAGTTGCGGTTGAACCAACGCCGCAAGGTGGTGTCGAGCTGAATACGACTGCCGCTACCGCCCACCCGAGCCGAAGACACCGGATGCACGCGCGTCACCAGATCTCGCAGGTGCGCCAACGCCGATGCCTCAAACAACGACTCGTCACAGTCGTCATAGCGGCGCCAACCAGTTCTGACCAAACCCCATAGGGTGAATCCACCTTTTCTCCAGGATTCAGCGCACCTGTGCCAGCCGCAGGGGAGTTCAGCCCCGCCGAGCCCGCCCGTTCCCCCGCCACCCTTCCAGCCCAGGAGGGGGGGAGCCTTGCGCCTGACGATCCCGGCACACGCCGCCTGCTGAAGCTGCTGCTGGTGGCCTCCCCCCACCACCGGGCCACACCGGATCTACGGGGCCTGATGAACTTCCTGGAAACGGAAGACTTCGGCTTCGACGTGCAACTGGATGTGGCCGATCCAGCCCTGCGGCCCGAACTGCTGGAGCTGCACCGGCTGGTGGCCACCCCGGCGCTGATCAAGCTGGAGCCGGCTCCGCGGCAGGTGTTCGCTGGCAACACGCTGCTGCATCAACTGCGCAACTGGCTGCCCCGCTGGCAGCAGCTGGAGGTGGTCAGCGGCCTGGGCATGAGCCTGCGGCCCGTGGAAAGCGACGGCAGCCGCACCCAGCGGGAACTGCAGCTGGAGGACCAGCTGCTGGTGCTGCGCCAGGAGAACGAAACCCTGATCGAGCGGCTGCGGGTGCAGGAACGGCTGCTGCGGATGGTGGCCCATGAGCTGCGCACCCCCCTCACCGCCTCCAAGCTGGCCCTGCAGAGCCTCAACCTCGGCCAGATCGACCAGACCCGCTTCCGGGATGTGCTCGGCCGCCGGCTGGATGACATCGAGCAGCTCTCCAAGGACCTGCTGGAGGTGGGTACCACCCGCTGGGAAGCCCTGTTCAACCCGCAACGGCTGGCCCTGGGCCCCGTGGCGGCAGAGGCCATCCTCGAGCTGGAGAAGCTGTGGGTGGGCCGCGGCCTCGAACTGATCACCGACATCCCCACCGATCTGCCGGATGTCTGCGCCGATCAGCGCCGCATGCGCCAGGTGCTGCTCAACCTGCTGGAAAACGCCTTCAAGTACACCCCCGACGGCGGACGGGTGAGCCTGACGATCCTGCACCGCACCAGCCAGTGGCTGCAGGTGAGCATCTGCGACTCCGGCCCCGGCATCCCCCGCGATGAGCAGGAACGCATCTTCCTAGAGCGGGTGCGGTTACCGCAGACCTCCGCCACCACCTCCGGCTTCGGTGTGGGCCTGTCGGTGTGCCGCCGCATCACCGAGGTACACGGTGGCCGCATCTGGGTGGTGTCGGAACCCGGCGAGGGGGCCTGCTTCCACTTCACCGTGCCCGTGTGGGATGGCCAAGGGGCCGCCTGATTGACGAAGGGCCCCTCGGACCCGTAACGTCATCGCATCGAAGGCGCAATGGCTCAAAAGCCAGGCGCAGCAAGGGATTCAGCTTCATCAGCCCACCCCGAGCAGCCTTCGAGTCCTAGCCCCCATCGTCTAGAGGCCTAGGACACCTCCCTTTCACGGAGGCGACAGGGGTTCGAATCCCCTTGGGGGTATTTCCAGCAAGCGGCCCTCCAGGCCGCTTTTTTGTTGGGTTGCCCGTTGGGGCATGGCTGGTTCAGGCCGGCAAGGCGCAACGGCGCTGGGCTTCCTGCTGCACAGCCCGCAGGTTGGAGGCCAGGTCGTCCCGCAGGCGCTGCTCGATCAGGCCGATCGGCATGCCCACACAGCCCTGAACGGTGAGTTCATAAAGCAGGGTTGTGACGCTGCCGTCACCGCCGATTTGCCAGGCCCCCTCAAAACGGCGGAAATCCCCTTTCACCATGGTGAAGCTGAGGCGACGCTCCTCCAGATGCTCGGTGAGCTCCAGGTGCACGCGGGCCTTGAAGCGCAGCCCCATGAACACCTGAGCCCCCTCCTGCTCCAGGCCCACCACGTTGCCGCGGCGCCAAAGCAGACGGGAACACTCCAGGTTGGGGATGAAGCCGCTGAGGCTGTCGTAATCGGTGAGCACCGCCCACAGCCACTGGGGATCCATGGCCAGGCGCAGTTGCACCGCCAGGCGGCGGCAGCCTCCGGGCAACCGCTCCATCTCCTGCTGGATCGTGTCGAGCTCACAGCAGCCGGTCTCGACCGCCCGCATGGGGCTGATCCCAGGCCCGGCAAGGGCGCTGGTGGGGTCGATCGAGAGCTGCGTCAAGGGGTCGAGCCGACGTAGCGATTGATTTCAGTGGGTCAACCTAACCGGATCCAGCCTCGGGCGCCGAGCTGGAAGCTCCGGGAAGTTCCCTATGATCGCGCGCGTTCTACAGGCCACCTGGGACCATGCGTGTTTCGACCGCTACCTCCAGCCGCAGCGATTCGCGCATGTTCAGCGTGGTGGTGCAGGGCTACGGCAGCGCCCAGCCACGACAGGCGGAGCGCACCATCAACGTTCCCTTTTCCGGCCTGCAATCGCTGATGCAGTCCATCAGCCGTCTGGGTGGCAAGGTGCTCTCCGTGGAGCCAGCTTCCTCGGAGACTGCCGCCCCCAGCACCAACGAGGCCCCGGCCAAACCCGCCGCCGCCAAACCCAGCGCGAAGGCCGCCGCCAAACCGGCAGCCAAAGCCACCCCGACCGCCCAGAAACCCGCCGCCGCCGCCCCCGTGTCCCACGCTGACGTTCCCGTCAATCTCTACAAGCCCAAGGATCCGTTCGTCGGCACCGTCACCGAGAACTACAGCCTGCTGGCTGACGGTGCCATCGGCCGGGTCAACCACATCACCTTCGACCTGAAGGGTGGCGATCCCCAGCTGCACTACGTGGAAGGCCAGTCGATCGGCATCATTCCCGACGGCGAAGACGCCAACGGCAAGCCCCACAAGCTGCGCCTCTATTCGATCGCCAGCACCCGCCACGGCGATGACATGGCCGGCAACACCGTGTCGCTTTGCGTGCGCCAGCTGCAGTACGAAAAAGACGGCGAAACCATCAACGGTGTCTGCTCCACCTTCCTGTGCGATATCCAGGCGGGCGCCAAGGTGAAGATCACCGGCCCGGTGGGCAAGGAGATGCTGCTGCCCGCCGATGAGGAGGCCAACGTGATCATGCTGGCCACCGGCACTGGCATCGCCCCGATGCGCACCTACCTGCGCCGCATGTTCGAACCGGCCGAGCGCGACAAGAACGGCTGGCAATTCAAAGGCAAGGCCTGGCTGTTCATGGGGGCTCCCACCACCGCCAACCTGCTCTACGACGACGATTTCAACCGCTACGAGAGCGAGTTCCCCGACAACTTCCGCTACACCAAGGCCATCAGCCGTGAGCAGCAGAATGCCAAGGGCGGCCGCATGTACATCCAAGACCGCGTCAGCGAGAACGCCGACGAGATCTTCGCGATGATCGAGGACCCCAAGACCCACGTCTACATGTGCGGTCTGCGGGGCATGGAACCCGGCATCGACGAGGCGATGACCGCCGCCGCCGCCGCCAAGGGTCTCAACTGGAGCGAACTGCGCCCCGCCCTCAAGAAAGCCGAGCGCTGGCACGTCGAAACCTATTGAGATCGGCCCTCCGGTCTCCAACTCCACACAGGCCCGCCCTCCGGCGGGCTTTTTTGTTGCCAAGCCATGCGGAAGCCCACCGTGCTCGTTAAACCAGGAGCACGCACGCCCCGCGTTGCCCATGCCCGCCACCCAGACCAATCCCCTGCGCGTCGGGCTGCGCCAGGAGCGGGTGATCGCCCCGCAATGCCTGGTGATCTTCGGGGCCAGCGGCGACCTCACCCACCGCAAACTGATCCCGGCGCTGTTTGAGCTGTTCCGGCAGCGGCGCCTGCCCAGTGAATTCGCCGTGCTCGGTTGCGCCCGCCGCCCCTGGAGCGACGACGACTTCCGCAACCGCATGGCGGAGGCGATGGCCGATGACGTCAAGCAACACCACAGCGCCTGGCAGCAGTTCGCCGCCTGCCTGTTCTACGAGCCGGTGGACCTGCAGCAAAACGAGGACGTCGTGCGACTGGGCACCCGCCTGGAGGCCCTGGACCGCCTCAAGGCCACCCGCGGCAATCGCACCTTCTACCTGTCGGTGTCACCGGCCTTCTACGGCAGCGGCTGCAGGGCCCTGGCGGCCGCCGGGCTGCTGCGGGATCCGGCCCGCAGCCGGGTGGTGATCGAAAAACCCTTCGGCACCGACTACAGCAGCGCCGAGCAGCTCAACCGGGTGGTGCAGAGCTGCGGCCAGGAGCAGCAGATCTTCCGGATCGACCACTACCTGGGCAAGGAAACGGTCCAGAACATCCTGGTGCTGCGCTTCGCCAACACGATCTTCGAGCCGATCTGGAACCGCAACTACATCGCCAACGTGCAGATCACGGCGGCGGAAACCGTGGGGGTGGAGGAGCGGGCCGGCTACTACGAAACCAGTGGCGCCCTGCGGGACATGGTGCAGAACCACCTCACCCAGATGCTGGCCCTCACCACCATGGAAGCCCCGGGGCGCTTCGATCCGGAGGCGATCCGCAACGAGAAGGCCAAGGTGCTCCAGGCGGCTCGCTTGGCCCATGAGGACGAGCCCTGGCGCTGCTGTGTGCGCGGCCAGTACGGCCCCGGCGGCACCGTGCAGCGGCCGGTGGCGGGCTACCGCCAGGAGCCGGGGGTGAACCCCAACAGCACCACCGAAACCTATGTGGCGATGAAGCTGTTCATCGACAACTGGCGCTGGCAGGGGGTGCCCTTCTATCTGCGCACCGGCAAGCGCCTGCCCAAACGCCTCTCCGAAGTGGTGCTCACCTTCCGGGAAGCTCCGGTGCACCTGTTCGATGCCGCCGGCGGCAGCCCCACCGCCAACCAGCTGGTGCTGCGCATCCAGCCCGATGAAGGGGCCGGTTTTGTGTTCGACGTGAAGGCCCCCGGCTCCGGCATGCGCAGCAGGCCCGTCGACATGCACTTCAGCTACGACGAAAGCTTCGGCGAACCCTCCGACGAGGGCTATGTGCGGCTGCTGGCGGACGCCATGCTCGGCGACCCCACCCTGTTCACCCGCAGCGACGAGGTGGAGGCCGCCTGGCGGCTCTACACGCCCCTGCTGGAGCTAATGGAGGACGCCCCCTCCCAGCTGCCGGTGCACCCCTATGAAGCTGGCACCTGGGGCCCCAGCGCCGCCGACAACCTGCTGGCCGATGACGGCCTGATGTGGCGCCGTCCCTGAACCCACTGCTCGCCCCCAGCGCCCCCGCCGTTCCCACCGCCTTCGCTCTGTCCCCTCGCCGTTCTGATCGCCATGGCTCCCCAGCTCACCCTGCAAGCTCCGCTGGAACTGCCACCCCAGGAGGTGCCCGACTACCTCAACCGCCTGTGGAGCGAAGGACTGAAGGAGGAGGGCGGGGCCGCCACCTTCACCCTGGTGGTGTGGGAGCCCTCCTGGCTGCAGCAGCAACTGATCCGCACCGGCCGCATCGATGGCCCCATCAGCGGCCTGCTCAACGAGGCCCTGCTGCAGGCGGCCCGTGAGGCGGTGGGGGAGTTGGGGCTGCCCGCCAGCACCGCCCCCACGGCGCCGGAGCTGGCCTGGGCCCTGGGGCAACAGCCCGGCCACCACAGCGCCGATGACCTGCGCGGCCAATTCGTGGATCGCGCCATCAGCGCCCACCAACCGCGGCGCCTGATCACCCTGGCCCCCACCCTGGCGCCCGATCGCAACCTGGAAACCCTGGTGGCGGCCTACTGCCCGCTGAGCGATGAGCGCAGCGGCGGCGGTGACGCCTGCGGCGACGTGGTGGTGCTGCGGGGTGGCATGGGGGCCCTCCAGCAGGGGCTGCCGATGCTGCAGCCGCTGATCGCGGCGGAACTGCCCTGTTGGGTGTGGTGGAACGGTTCGCTCGATGAATCCCCCGAGCTGCTGGAGGCCCTGGCGGTAGGGCCGCGGCGCCTGGTGCTCGACAGCTCCCTCGGCACCCCCCGCCGCTGCCTGGATGTGCTGGTGGAGCGAATCGCGGGGGGCCAGGCGGTGAACGACCTCAACTGGCTGCGGCTGCGCACCTGGCGCGAATCCCTGGCCATGGTGTTCGACCCCCCCAGCCGGCAGAGCGCCCTGCAGCACGTGGTGCAGCTGGACATCGACGTGGAGGGCCAGCACCCGGTCAAGGGGCTGCTGCTGGCGGCCTGGGTCGCTGACCGCCTCGGCTGGCACCTGCAGAACAGCAGCTGGCTCGAGGCCGACACCAGCACGGAGGGTCGCGGGATCCTGGCGGAATTCCAACGGGGTGATGGCCAGACGGTGCAGTTCCGCCTGATGCCCGTGCCGGTGGGGGTGAGCAAGACCCATCCGGGCGCCCTGGTGGGCATGCGCTTGATCTGCGCCCCAGCGGATCGCGCCCCCCTGTGCGTGATCCTCTGCTCGGAATCGGGCGGTTGCATGCGGCTGGAGGCCGGCGGCGTGGCCTCGATGGAACTGGCGGAGGAGGTGGTGCCCCTGCCGAACGAAAGCGAAGAAATGGAAATGGCCCGCCTCCTGGGGGGCGGCCACGACAGCACCAACCCGCTGCTGGCCTCGGCGGCAACCCTGGCTGCCAAGCTGCTGCCCAGCTGATCCCCGGGGCGGTCCGCCCGAGAGCCACCCCATGGCCTGCCTGATCGCCGCCCCCTGCAGCGGCAGCGGCAAAACCCTGCTCAGCCTGGCGCTCACCGCCCTGGCCCGCCGCCGCGGCCAGAGCATCCAGCTGTTCAAGGTGGGGCCCGACTACCTCGACCCGCAGCTGCACACGGCCGCCAGCGGCCAGCCCTGCCGCAACCTCGATCCGCTGCTCTGCGGCGAGGCCTGGGTGCAACGGAGCTTCCAGCGCCACGGCAGCCGCAGCCAGTTGGCGCTGGTGGAGGGGGTGATGGGGCTGTTCGATGGCCGCGGCCCCAGCAGCGAGGGCAGCTCCGCCCATGTGGCCGCCCTGCTCAACCTGCCGGTGGTGCTGGTGGTGGAGGCGAGCCGCCAGGCGGGATCCCTGGCCGCCCTGGTGCGGGGATTCCGCGACCACCAGCCCGGGCTAACGATGGCGGGCGTGGTGCTCAACGGCGTCGGCAGCGCCCGCCATCACGCCCTCCTGCAGGAGAGCCTCGAGAGCATCGGCATGCCGCTGCTGGGGGCCCTGCCGCGCCACAGCAGCCTGGAGCTGCCCTCGCGCCACCTGGGCCTGCTGCCGGCCCACGAGCTCACCGACCTGCAACAGCGGCTGGGCCCCTGGGCCGATCTGGCGGAGCAGCACCTGCAGCTGCAGGCCCTCTGGCCCCTGCTGCAGGCCCCGCAGGCGCCCGCCCACGCCCCGGAGCCCGCACCCCCCGCCGGACCAGCGGTCACCCTGGCCATCGCCAGCGACGCCGCCTTTCACTTCCGCTACCCCGAAGCCAGCGAGCTGCTGGCGCAGCAGGGCGTGGAGCTGCAACCCTGGTCGCCCTTGGCGGATCAACCGCTGCCGGCCGGCTGCCGCGGCCTGGTGTTGCCCGGCGGCTACCCGGAACTCCACGCCAGCCAGCTGGGCCAGAGCCGGCGCAGCCTGGCGGAGCTGCGACGCGCCCATGGGGCAGGCCTGCCGATCTATGCCGAATGCGGCGGCCTGCTGCTGCTGGGCCAGCGGCTGGCGGACGCCGACGGCACCCCCCACCCCATGGCCGGCATCCTCCCCTTCGCAGCCCACCGCGGCGCGCTGAGCCTGGGCTATCGCGCGGCCGATCCCGGCGGCGATGGGTTGGTGGTGCGACGCGGCGAACGGCTCTGCGGCCATGAATTCCACCGCTGGCAGCTGCAGCCCCCCCTGGCGGGTGACGGCGCGCTTTGGCAGCTTGAGGGCTGGGGATCCCCCCGCCGCCCTGAAGGTTGGAGCGCACCGCATCTGCATGCCAGCTGGTTGCATCTGCATTGGGGGGGCTGCCCCCAACTGCCGCAGCGGCTGGTGGCGGCGGCCCGGCGGGCCAACCCCCTGCCTCCCCTGAGCCGCGATGACCGCCCCTGAACTCTGGCTGCTGCGCCACGGCGCCACCGCCTGGGCCCGCGAGGGGCGCCACACCAGCCACACCGACCTGCCACTGCTGCCGGAGGGGGAGGCGGAAGCCCGGGCCCTGGCCCCCCTGCTGGCGCAACAGCCCTTTGAGGCGGTGCTCTGCAGCCCCCTGCAGCGGGCCCGGCGCACCTGTGAACTGGCGGGCCTGGCCGCGCACGCCCAGATCGAACCCGACCTCCAGGAATGGGATTACGGCGCGTACGAGGGCATCACCACCGCCGAGATCCGCCGCACCGTGCCGGCTTGGACCGTGTTCAGCCACCCCTGCCCGGGGGGTGAGAGCCCCCAGCAGGTGCAACAGCGCTGCGAGCGGGTGATCCAGCGCAGCCTGCAGCTCGCCGGCGATGGGGGCCGCGTGGCCCTGTTCGCCCATGGCCATCTGCTGCGCTGCCTGGCGGGCTGCTGGCTGGGGTTGGGGGTGGGCGGCGGCGCCCTGCTGGTGCTCAGCACCGGCACGGTGTGCGTGCTGGGCTTCGAGCGCCAGCAGCGGGCGCTGCTGCGCTGGAACGCTCCGGTGGCCCCCCTGTAGCCGCCAACGCCAACACATGCCAGCGTGTGGGGAGATGCGCGGGGCGGGAGCACCACCGTGGGCATGAACTCCGATGACGCCAACGGCCGCACTGGCAGCCGGCGCGGCACAGGTCAGCAGCCGCTCAAGCAAGTGGAATCCCGGGCGCCGGGCTGGCTGATCGCCGACCTCAACCCCGTGAACCGCAGCAGCCGCACCGTGCGCCGGCGGGAATGGCTGCAGAGCGAGCGCTCCGAGCCGAGCCCTAGCGCCCGGCTGGAGCGCTGGCAGCTGATCGTGACGGGCCGGGTGCAGGGGGTGGGTTATCGGGCCGCCTGCTGCCAGAAGGCCCGTCAGCTGGATCTCAACGGCTGGGTGCGCAACCAGCACGACGGCACCGTGGAGGTGCAGGCGGAGGGCCACCTGCATGCCCTCACCGAACTGCGGCTCTGGTGCGAACGGGGACCGGAGCAGGCGGAGGTGCTGAGTGTGAGCCAGGGCCAACTGGCCCCGATCCGGGAGGATTGGTTCGAGATCCGCCGCTGAGCAGCACCTTCGATGACCAACGGGACCCTCTGGGCCGAACTGGTGGCCTATGGCAGCGGCATCGCCCTCAGCCCCCTGCACATCGGCCTGCTGCTGCTGTTGCTGCTGGGGCCCCATCCGCTGCGGCGCGGCGGCCTGCTGCTGCTCAGTTGGATGCTCACGGTGGCCCTGATGGTGGTGCTGCTGCTGACCGTGGGCCACGGCCTGCTGTTGAGCATGGCCCAGGGCAGCAGCCACCGCACCGGCCTCGACCTGCTGGCGGCCGGTGCCCTGTTGGCCCTGGGCATCAAGGAATTGCTCAACGGCGGCGAGGAGGGCACGCCCCCCGGCTGGACCCGTCAACTGGATCGCTTCTGCGCCATGCCCCTGCCGTTGTTGCTGGGCATCAGCTGCGGCCTCGAGCTGATCAGTCCGGATGATCTGTTCCTGTTCGCCAAAGCGGCGTCGGCCCTACTGGCCTCGGGGCTGAGCCGCCTGCAGGAGGGGCTGTTCACGGCCGTGTTCACCCTGGCGGCCAGCCTGGCCCTGCTGCTGCCCTTCCTGGCGGTGCTGGTGGGGCGCGAGCAGGTGGTGCCGCTGCTGGAGCGCAGCAAACAGCTGCTGTTCGCCAAGGGGGATCTGCTGGTGGGTGGTCTCAGCTTGGTGCTGGCGGGCTACATGGGCTGGCAGGGGGTCGAGGGGCTGCGGCTGGGCTGAAGCCAGCGGCGCCAGCGCTCGGCGTCGGTGGCGCCACGGCCATCGGCCACCAACCACACCGCCTGGCTGGCCCGGCTCACCGCCACGTACACCAGCTGGCGGCGCAGGGTCTCATCGCTGGGCCAGAACACATCGCCGGCGATGAACACCTCCGAAAAGGTGCTGCCCTGGCTGCGGTGCACCGTGAGCACCGCGGCGGGCCCCAGGGAGGCAAAGGCATCCCTCACCAGGAAGTAGCGGCGCCACAGGCCGCGCCCCTCCTGTTTGCCGGCATCGCGGGCCCGCTGGCGCAACTGCCGCAGCACCCCATCGAGCTGCTCGCGGGCGGCACTGCCCGCCGGCGGCAGCAGGCGCAGGCTGAGCCGCGCGTCACCCGCCTCCACCTCCGCCCAGAGGGTGTCGATCACCGGAGGGGTCAGCCCATCGGCGCTGCTGAGGCCGAAGTCCGCCAGGTCGCAGCGCTCCGGCGTCACATCGCGCACCACCAGCTCGCGGTTCGAACCCAGCAGCAGGTCGGGCTCTTCCGCGGCCTCCTCACCGGCGCGGCAGGCGGGGGCCATCACCGCCGAGCGGGTGATCAACACCTCGCCGGGCAGCACCGGCAGCTGGTCGGCCATGTCGCCATGGATCGCCCGCCGCGCCAGGGGCACCAACTGCTCCAGGGCGCGGTTGGTGTAGCAGAGGATGCGGGCGTGGTCGGGGTTGTCCAGTTCGGCGCCACGGCGCAGGGCCGCCTGGGCCGCCGCCAGCCAGGGCCCCCGAGCCGCCACCACCACCTGCCCCTGGGGGGTACGCACCGGCGCCAGCGGCGGCGGCTGGCGGCAGGGCAACTGGCCATTGCGCAGGCCCGTGGCCAGCTGCAGCACCGGGCCCTGGTGGCGCACCACCTCCGTCAGGCTGGCACTGGCGGCGCGGGCCATGGCGAACACGGGGCTCTGGGGCTCCCCCACCGGCGGCAGCTGGGCCGGATCCCCCACAAACACCAGCCGGGTGCGGAAGGGATGGGCACAGCGCAGGGCGATCTCCAGCAGGGTGCTGTCCACCATCGAGGCCTCATCCACCAGCACCAGGCCGAGGTTCTCCAGGGCCGCAGCGGTCTGCTCGGTCTCCTCACAGCGCTCCACATCCCCCTGGCGCTTGAGCTTGAGCCGCAGCAACCGGTGGATGGTGCTCGGATACCAGGTGGGCTGCAGCCCCCCCAACGCCAATTGGTGCCGCAGCACCCCCACCGCCTTGTGGGTGGGGGCCACCACCGTCCAGCAGAGGCCCAGCTGCTCCACCTGCTGCAGCAGATGGCGGGAGAGGTAGGTCTTGCCCGTCCCGGCGTAACCGCTCAGCACGAACGGGGTGCCGTCATAGGGAGCCTGCAGCCACTGGGCAAAGGCCTCAGCCGCGGCCACCTGCCCCGGGGTGAGCGTCGTGGGTGCGAGGTCGGTGGGATCAGCCAACCGCCAGCCAGCCCCAATGGCGGGCCAACAGCAGCGGCGACCCCACCCACACCAGCCCCGGCAAGGCCACCAGCGGGCCCATCAGGCTGCCCACCAGCACCTCCAGGCGCGTGTGCCCCAGGTTTTCCTTGAGGGGCTTCTGGTCGGCCGGGGGCTCCGCCAGGGTGTTGACGCGGGCGGCCGTCAGGCCGGCGGCACGGCGCACGCCCGAGGCGTCGTAGAGCACCACAAAACACATGCAGGCCGCCAGGGCGAACAGGCCAGAATCGAAGCCCTGCTGCCAGCCCAGGGCGGAAGCGGTGCCGGTGAGCAGCGCCGAATGGCTCGAGGGCATGCCACCGGTTTCCACCAGCACCTTCGGATTCCAGCGCCGGTGCACCACCAGCTCAATCAGCAGCTTGGAGAGCTGGGCGCTCCCGCAGGCGGCCAGGCCCCACCACAGGGGGCCGTTGTCGAGCAGACCCAGCCAAAGGGAGTGCTGGGCAAGGGGCTCGCTCATCGATCGCGGCTCGTGATGTAGTCCGCCAGGGCCAGCAGCGGTGCCGCCTTGAGCGCTCCGGCCTCCCCCTGGGCGAAGGGGGCCAGGGCCGCCTTGGCCTCCGCCACGAGGGCATCGGCGCGGCGGCGGGATTCCTCCAGCCCCAGCAATTTGGGGTAGGTGGTCTTGTCGGCGGTGAGGTCCTTGCCGGCCGTCTTGCCCAGCACCTCGCTGCTGGCGGTCACATCCAGGATGTCGTCAATGATCTGGAAGGCCAGGCCGATGCCGCGGGCATACACCCGCAGGGCCTGCAGCAGCGCCTCCGGGGCCCCGGCGATCTGGGCACCGCTGAGCACGCAGGCCCGCAACAGGGCGCCGGTCTTGTGGAGGTGGATGTACTCGAGGGTCTCGAGGTCGACGTCCTTGCCCTCGCACTCCAGGTCCACCACCTGGCCGCCCACCAGGCCGGGGGCGCCGGAGGCCAAGGACAACTCCCCGACCACCGCCAGCAGCCGCTCCGCCGGTACACCGGGGCTCCGCAAGGCCACCATTTCGAAGGCGCGGGTGAGCAGGGCATCCCCGGCCAGGATGGCGTTGGCTTCGCCGTACACCTTGTGGTTGGTGGGGCGGCCGCGGCGCAGGTCGTCGTTGTCCATGGCGGGCAGATCGTCATGGATCAGCGACATGGTGTGGATCATCTCCAGCGCCACCGCCGTGGGCATGGCCTGCTCCGCCACACCACCGGCGAGCTCACAGGCCGCCAGGCAGAGGATCGGCCGCAGCCGCTTGCCGCCGGCCAGCAGCGAGTAGCGCATCGCCTCCCGCAGGCTCTCGGGCCGTTCGGGGCCCAGCGAGCCATCCAGGGCCGCCTCCACCTGCAGCCGCGCGGCCTCCAGGTAGGCGCCGAACGCAAAGCTGGCCGTTGCGCCCGCGGAGGCGCTGTCTGTGCTGGTCACCGCCGCGGTCATGGGGGGCTGGGCCTGGGGCCATTGCTGGGCGGGATTCTCTCAGGCCATGGCGGTGCCATGCGCTCAGGGCAACAAATCCGCCAACGGTTGATCCAGGCCACAGCGCTGACACCAACTGGCCACGGTGTTCACCAGCAGCAGCGTCACGGTCATGGGGCCCACACCGCCGGGCACCGGCGTGATGGCCTGGGCGATCGGCTCCACCTCCTCAAAGCGCACATCCCCGCAGAGCCGGGCCTTGGCCTCCGGGCCGGCGGCCGGGTCGGGCTCCAGGCGATGGATGCCCACATCCACCACCACCGCACCGGGCTTCACGTGCTCGGCGCCGAGCATCCGGGGCCGGCCGGCGGCCACCACCAGCACATCCGCCTGGCGGGTGAGCTGCCCCAGATCGGCGGTGCGTGAGTGGGCGATGCTCACGGTGGCATCGGCCGCCTGCAGCATCAGGGCCATGGGCTGGCCCACCAAGATGCTGCGCCCCACCACCACGGCCCGTTTGCCGGAGAGCTCCACCCCAGCAGAGGCCAGCAGGGCCATCACGCCGGCGGGGGTGCAGCTGCGGGGGCCGGGTTCCCCCTTCAATAACCGCCCCAGGTTGAGGGTGTGCAACCCGTCGGCGTCCTTTTCCGGATCGATGGCCGCCAGCAGGGGCCGTTCATCCAGGCCCGCCGGCAGGGGCAGCTGCAGCAGGATGCCGTCCACCGCCGGATCGGCGTTAAGCCGCTGGATCGTGGCCAGCACCTCAGCGGCGGGCGTGTTGGCCGCCAGATGGGCCCCCAGGTTGGTGATGCCGATGCGGCTGCAGGCCTTCTCCTTGTTGGCCACATAGACCCCACTGGCGGGGTCATCCCCCACCCGCAGCACCGCCAGACCGGGCGGCCGGCCGGCCCGCTGCAGCCGATCGGCCACCACCGCCTGCAGTCGCTCCTCGATCTGGGCCGCCAACTGGCGCCCATCCAGACGGGTGGCCATGGCTCAAGCGCGTTGGCAACGGCCCCTCAGCATGCCGCGGCAGGGCTAGCTTGAAGCCGAACGTCATCGGTTGCGTTGATCCGACTGGCCCCCGGCCCTTCACCCTGGGGTGCGATCCGGCGCCTGATGCGGCATCTGGTGTGGCGGCTGTGGCGGCAGGAGCGGCCGCGCCAGGCCCTGGCCCCCTGGCGCCGCCGCGACACCAGCACGGTGCTGGTGGCCTGCCTGTTGGTGGCCCTGCTCTCCAGCTGGCCCTGGCTGGTGGAACCCAGCCTGCGGCCCGGTGTGCCGGCCCCGTTCACGGTGCGGGCCCCCAAGGCGGCCACGGTGGTGGATTCCGATGCCCTCGAGCAGCGGCGCTCGCAGCTGGGCCCCCGCACCCACGTGCAGGTGGTGGACCCCCGCATCAACCGCGAACTGGAGCAACGGCTCACCCGCCAGCTGCAGGCCATCGAACGGCTGGCCAACACGGGCCAGGAGCAGGTGGCCCCCCTGGCCCTCAGCCCGGAGGAGCGCGACTGGCTGATGCAGCTCTCGCGCCGGCGGCTGGCCCAATGGGAAGACGACCTGCGGCTGGCCCAGCGGCGGATGCTGGGGCAGGGGCTGATCGGCAGCGTGGCCCAGCGGCAGCTAGAGCAGGCGGCGGCGCTGCAGCTGGAACCCATGGACCAACCGGGCCGCGGCCTGGGGGCGCGGGTGCTGGCGGCGTCCCTGCAGGGCCGCACCAATCTGCGCATCGACCCGGCCCTGAGCCAGCGCTTGATCGAGGACCTGCTCACCCAGCAGGGCATTCCCACGATCCAGGTACGCAAGAACGAGCTGATCACCCGCCAGGGGCAACCGATCAGTGCGCAGTCCTACGCGGTACTCGACTACTTCGGCCTGGTGAATCGCCGCCCCCTGGTGGTGGCCTGGCTGGGGCACCTGTGCGAAGCGCTGGCGGCCTGCGGCGTGCTGCTGCTGCTGAGTCGCCGCAGCCGCCCCAGCCTCGAGCCGCGCCAGGCACTGCTGGCGCTGGGGCTGCTGTTGCTGGTGCAGGGGTTCAAGCTCTGGCTGGGCAGCGCCGCCAGCCCCCTGGCGCTGCTGGTGCCCGCCACCCTGCTGTTGGCCCAGGGGCTGGGCACCACCGCCGGGCTGGCCAGGGTG
>JBEIQU010000086.1:0-6874 GCA_040376355.1 Prochloraceae cyanobacterium
CGGCCCGTGAGGTTCACCACCGAATGGGGTTTGCCCTGGGCGTCCACGCCCGTATCGGCATCGAACACATCGTTGGCCAGGTTCTCCCAGGCCAGCAGCAGCACCGCCGCCACCAAAAACAACAGCAGCTGATCCAGCCGCACCAGCTCGCCGCGGCCCCAGCGCCAACCGGCCGCCAGCAGCACTGGCATCACCGCCACGGCGTACATCGGCCACTTGATGGCCGCCTTCCATAGGCGCCGGCGCGCGGCCCCATCGGCATGAAGGCTTGCGACGACCTGGGGCTCGGACGCGGGCAGAGCCATCGGGCGGCGAGGCAGGACCCATACATTTGAGCAGCTGCTTCAGCCCACACCGGGTGCAGGCCCCCTCCACCGTCACAACCAGCTTCAGCGATCTGCTGGCGGCGGCGGGCGAGGGTGCCCGTCAGCTGGAGGGGGATGGGGTGTTGAGCCTGGCCCTGCCCCTGACGGGCCGCGACCCCCTGGCCCTGCTGAGCCAACTGGATCAGGGGGATCGCTTCCGCTTCCTGTGGGACAGCGCACCGGGCCTGTGCCTGGCGGCCAGCGGCCGCTGCAACAGCCTGGAGCTGAGTGGACCGCGCCGCTTTGAACTGGCCCAACGGTTCAGCGCCGTGAGCCTGGGCCGGCTGGCCGCGCCCCAGCCCTGTCCGCCCCTGGCACGGCCCCGGGTGCTGCTGGCCTTCTCCTTCTTCGACAGCCCCCTGCAGGAGGGGGATGGGGTGCCCGGCGTGCAGGCGGTGCTGCCCCGCTGGCAACTGAGCCGCCAGGGGCGCCACTGCTGGCTGCGGCTGCAGCGCAGCCTCGGTGGCGAAGTCAGCGCCCGGAGCGTGGCGGAGGAGCTGTGGGAGCAGGCGGCACGGCTGGCCCAGCTCCCCGCCGACCCCAACGCCGGCCAGGGCGATGCCCCGGGCCCGGCGATCCTGGAACGCTCCAGCTGGCAGCAGGGCTACCGCTCCGTGGTGGAGCGGGGCCTGGAGCTGGTGGAGGCCGGAGACCTGCGCAAGCTGGTGCTGGCGGTGCGGCAACAGCTGCTGCTGGCCCATCCCCTCGACCCCCTGCAGCTGCTGGCGCAGCTGCGCCAACGGCAACCGGGCAGCTGCCGCTTCCTATGGCAGCGCGCCGATGGCCCCGCCCTGCTGGGGGCCTCCCCGGAGCGCTTGCTCACGGTGCGCCAGGGGCAGCTGCGCAGTGATGCCCTGGCTGGCACCGCACCGGTGGGCCCCAACGCCCCCCAGCTGATGCACTCGGACAAGGACCGGCGCGAACACGAGCTGGTGGTGGAGGCCATCACCGCGGAGCTGCAGCAGAGCGGCCTGTACCCCCGGCGCCCCCGCCATCCCCGCCTGGCCCGCCATGGGCAACTGGTGCACCTGCACACCCCCATCACCGCCGCCCTGGGGGATCAGCAACCCCTGGCCCTGGCGGCGGCCCTGCATCCCACCCCGGCGGTGGCCGGTCTGCCGCGGCGGCAAGCCATGGCCGCCCTGCGCAGCCTCGAGCCGTTTGAGCGGGGCTTCTATGCGGCCCCAATCGGCTGGATCGACAGCGAGGGCGACACGGAACTGCGCGTGGCCATCCGCAGCGGCAGCCTGCAGGGCCGCCGGCTCGAGCTCACCGCCGGCGCCGGCCTGGTGCGGGGCTCAGCGGTGGAGCGCGAACTGGCGGAGGTGGCCCTCAAGCTGGGGGTGCTGCAGCAGCAGCTCACCGGCCCTCAGGCCGCCAGCAGCCGCTCCATCAGCTGATCCGCCAGGGGGATGCCGCCCAGCCGTTCCACCTCGCGAATGCCGGTGGGGCTGGTGACATTGATCTCGCTGAGGCGGCCATCGATCACATCGATGCCCACAAAGAACAACCCCTCAGCCCGCAGGGCGGGCGCCAGGGCTGCGCAGATGGCGCACTCCTGATCGCTGAGCTCGGTGGCCTCGGGCTGCCCGCCCACGGCGAGGTTGCTGCGAAATTCGCCGCCGCTGGGCACCCGGTTCACGGCCCCCAGGGGCTCCCCATCCACCAGCAGGATGCGCTTGTCGCCGCGGCTCACCCCGGGCAGAAAGGCCTGCACCATCACCGGCAGGGTCTGCATGGCCGTCACCAGCTCCAACAGCGCCCGCAGCCCCGGCGTGGAAGCCGAAGCGAATACCACCCCCTGGCCGGCACGCCCCCCCAGGGGCTTGAGCACCACCTCCCCATGCGCGGCGGCGAAGGCCGCCAGGGCCTCCACCTGGGTGGCCACCAGGGTGGGGGCCATCAGGTGGGTCCAGCGCAGGGCGCTGAGCTTTTCATTCCAAGCCCGCAGAGAAGCCGGGCGGTTCAGCACCCGCACCCCCTGGCGCTCCGCCAGCTCCAGCAGATGGGTGGCATAGAGATAGGCCTCATCCACCGGTGGGTCCTTGCGCATCCACACCCGCGGGAAGGACGCCAGGGGCATCCAGCGGGCGTCGCCGGCCTCGAACCAAGGCTCGGGCAGCTCCCAGCCGCCGCCGGTGGGGCGAATCTCCGCCAACCGCACGGGCTGGGCCTGCACCTCCGCCGTGCCGCCCCGCACCGCCAACTGGGCCGGCGTGCACACCCACACCTGCTGGCCGGCCCGCTGGGCCGCCTGCATCAGGGCCACGCTGGAATCCTTGGTGGGGCGCAGGCGCTCGATCGGATCGATCACGAACAGCTGCGGTTCGCGACCGGCTTCAGGCAGGGTCAAGGTCAGGCCCCCAGCAGCGCATCCAGCTGGCCGCTGCGCTCGAGGGCGTGCAGGTCGTCGCAGCCGCCCACGTGCTGGCCATTGATGAACACCTGGGGCACGCTGCGGCGGCCACCGCTCTTGGCGGCCATGGCGTCGCGGGCCACCTCATCCCCATCGATGGCGAACTCGGTGTAGGAGACGCCCTTGCGGTCGAGCAGCCCCTTGGCGCGGATGCAGAACGGGCAGGCCCGCCAGGTGTAGATCTCCACGGTCGCTGCCATACCCGAGCCTCAATCGGCCCGAATCCTAGGGAGAGCGCCTGCGCCGCTTGGCCGCCCGTGCTCACCGGCGCCGCCCATTGAGTACGGTCAAGCCACCGATCCCCCACCAGCCACCGGTGCTCGATCTCACCGATTTCAAGCGCGATCTCTCCGAGCTCACTGACCGCCTGGGCAATGCCCAGGACTGTCTTTGACGTCCCTGCCCTGAAAGCTCGGCAACAGGATCTGGAGCAACTGGCCTCCCAGCCTGATTTTTGGGACGACCAGAAGCAGGCCCAGGCCAAGATGCGCCAACTCGATGAGGTGAAGGCCCAGCTCGAGCAGTTGGCCAAATGGCAAGGGGCCGTGGCCGACGCCGAGGCCACCGTGGAGATCTACGGCCTCGAACCGGATGAGGAGCTGCTGGCGGAATCCGATGGCGCCCTCAAGCAGCTGCGGGCCGAGCTGGACCGCTGGGAGCTGGAGCGCCTGCTGAGCGGCACCTACGACAAGGAGGGCGCCGTGATCAGCATCAACGCCGGTGCCGGCGGCACCGACGCCCAGGACTGGGCCCTGATGCTGATGCGCATGTACACGCGCTGGGCCGAAGACCACGGCATGAAGGTGACCGTGGACGAACTCAGCGAAGGGGAAGAGGCCGGCATCAAGAGCTGCACGATCGAGATCGAAGGCCGCTACGCCTACGGCTACCTGCGCAACGAAAAGGGCACCCACCGGCTGGTGCGCATCTCCCCCTTCAACGCCAACGACAAGCGCCAGACGAGCTTCGCCGGGGTGGAGGTGATGCCCAAGATCGAGGAGGAGGTGAAGCTCGACATCCCCGAAAAAGACCTCGAAATCACCACCTCCCGCTCCGGTGGCGCCGGCGGCCAAAACGTGAACAAGGTGGAGACGGCCGTACGCATCCTGCACATCCCCACGGGCCTGTTCGTGCGCTGCACCCAGGAGCGCTCGCAGCTGCAGAACAAGGAAAAGGCCATGGCCCTGCTGATGGCCAAGCTGCTGGTGATCGCCCAGGAGCAGCGGGCCGCCGAGATCGCCGACATCCGCGGCGACATCGTGGAAGCGGCCTGGGGCAACCAGATCCGCAACTACGTCTTCCACCCGTACCAGATGGTGAAAGACCTGCGCACCCAACACGAAACCACCGACGTGCAGGGGGTGATGGACGGAGACCTCGATCCCTTCATCCAGAGCCTGCTGCACGCCGGCGTGGAGCTGGCCGGAGGCTCGAGCGATGACTGAGCCCCAGGCACCCGCTCCTCAGGAGGGCGGCGAAAACCCCAGCTTCACCAAGCTGGCCATGCGCAACATGGTGCGCAAAGGCAAGCTCAGCCTCAGCCACTTCGCCCTGACGGCGCTCGGCTTTGTGGGGTTCATCACCCTGGTGGCGTGGCTGGGGCGGCCCCAGCTGCCCGGGGGTTGACCCGTGGCGGCAGCGGCTGAGCCCGACCTCGACCTCGCCTTTGAGGCGGATCCAGAGCTGCCCCCGAATTTGCTGCAGGCCGCCGGCCCCTGGGCGGACCCGCTGCAGGGGGCGGAGCCCTGGCATGGCGTGATCAGCCACTGGCTCGCCCAGCTGGGCGACGAGCTGCCGCCGCCGCTGCGGGCACCCGCCTACAGCCTGGGGCTGAGCCTGGTGGGGGATGGGGACATCGCCGCCCTCAACGCCGACTGGCGCCAGAAGCAGGGACCCACCGATGTGCTGGCCTTCGCCGCCCAGGACGACGGCCTCGATCTGGCCCCAGCGATGCCAATGCCGGACTGGGCCGATGCCGACGGGGAGACAGAACCCCTGGAGCTGGGGGACATCGTGATCTCCCTGGAAACGGCGGCCCGCCAGGCGGCCGACCACGGCCATGGCCTGGAGCGCGAAGTGCTGTTCCTGGCCAGCCATGGGCTGCTGCACCTTCTGGGCTGGGATCACCCCGATGACGCCAGCCTGGCGGCGATGCTGGAACGGCAGGAGCGGCTACTCGCCGCAACACAACGGCGGTAAGGTGCGTCCAAATCTGCGGTAGGCGCCCATTGAGCATGCTCGCCCCCCAGGACTCCAACCCCAGCGGCAGTCGGCGGCCCCGCATCGCCACAGAGGCCATGGCTGAGGGGATCGAGCAGCAGCTGCGCACCAAGGTGCGGCGCCTAGGGGCCTGGCAGGTGGCCGGCGACCTGCCGGCCAGCTTTCGCTATGCGGCCCAGGGGCTGATCTATGGCTTCGCCAGCCAGCGCAATTTCCGCATCCACGTGGTGATGGGGGCGGTGGTGTTCGCCCTGGGGCTGTGGCTGCAGCTGCCCACGCCCCAGCTGGCGGTGCTGGTGCTCACGGTGGCGGCGGTGCTGGTGCTGGAGCTGCTCAACACCGCCACCGAAGCGGTGGTGGACCTGGCCATCGGCCGGCGTTTCCACCCCCTGGCCCGCATCGCCAAGGACTGCGCCGCCGCCGCCGTGTTGGTGGCCGCCCTCAGCTCCATTGTGATTGCCGCGCTGCTGCTGCTACCACCGCTGCTGGCCCGCCTGAGCGGTTGAATGGGGGCCTGGTGAGCCGGCTGATGCTCCTCGTCCTCGACAACTACGACAGCTTCACCTTCAACCTGGTGCAGTACCTCGGGGAGCTGGCGGCCGACCACCCGATCACCGCCGACCTGCGGGTGGAGCGCAACGATGCCCTCAGCCTCGAACAGATCCGCGCGCTGGGGCCGGACGCGATCCTGATTTCGCCAGGCCCCGGCGATCCGGACCAATCGGGGGTGTGCCTTGAGGTGCTGCGGGAGCTCAGTCCCAGCGTGCCCACCCTGGGGGTGTGCCTGGGGCATCAGTCGATCGCCCAGGTGTATGGCGGCCGGGTGGTGCGGGCCAAGGAACTGATGCACGGCAAAACATCCCCGGTGCTGCACGCGGGGCAAGGGGTGTTTGCGGGCCTGCCCAATCCGCTCACGGCCACGCGCTACCACAGCCTGATCGCCGAGCGCGAGAGCCTGCCGGAGTGCCTGGAGGTCACCGCCTGGCTCGAGGACGGCACGATCATGGGCCTGCGGCACCGCAACTATCCCCACCTACAGGGGGTGCAGTTCCACCCCGAAAGCGTGCTCACCCAGAACGGCCATCAGCTGCTCAGCAATTTCCTGGCCCAGGCGGCATCGAGCTGATCACAACTGCCGGCTAGGGTTCGGCCCACGCGCACATCGGGCGACCCGCTGCACCATGGCACTTGCGATCCGCTCCCTGGCTGCCCTGGGCGGCCTGGCGCTCAGCCTGACGGCACCGGGGCTGCCCGCCCTGGCCAACGGCGGCGTCACGATCACCAGCTACGGCCACAGCGCCCTGCTGATCCAAGGGGGTGGGGCCAGCGTGCTGATCAACCCCTTCCGCGCCGTGGGCTGTGCCGCCGGCCTGGCGGAGCCGCGGGTGAACGCCAACGTGATCCTGGCCAGCAGCCGCCTGTTGGATGAAGGCGCCGCGGTGGCCGGCGGCACCATGCTCAGCAGCCCCGGCTCCTACCGCCTGGCAGGCCTGCGCATCGAAGGCATCGCCGTGGCCCACGACCGCTTCGGGGGGCGGCGCTTCGGCAAGGCCACCCTCTGGCGTTGGAAGCAGGGGGGCCTGGAGTTTGCCCACCTGGGCGGCACCGCAGCTCCGCTCAGCGCCGAAGACCAGGTGCTGCTGGGCAAACCGGATGTGTTGATCGTGGGGGTGGGCGGCGGCGCCAAGGTGTACGACGGAGCCGAAGCGGCGGCCGTGGTGCGCCAATTGGCTCCCCGCCGGGTGATCCCCGTGCAGTACGTGAGCGGCCCCACCCCGAAAACCTGCGACCTATCCAGCGTGGAGCCGTTCCTGAAGGCCATGGCCGGCACCCCCGTCAAGCGGGTGGGCCGGGTGCTCAGCCTCCCCGCCAA